>NZ_BAAAXG010000007.1 GCF_039535475.1 Streptomyces showdoensis
GGGTCGGCTCCGTCTGCACGACATGCGCGACATGCTCACGTACGGGCTCGACCTTGATTACCGGCCGGAAGCGGGTGTGTCCGCGGTGGGAAACCTTCCTCGCCGAGATCTTCCCCGGTATGCCGGACATGCCCGCATATATTCAGCGTCTCGTGGGCTACGGCATTACCGGACACGTCACGGAACAGAGCTTCGCCGTGCTTTGGGGGAAGGGAGCCAACGGGAAGTCAGTGCTTGTCGACACCCTCACGGCCGTATTCCGCGCTATCAGCAAGACGACGCCGTTTGCGACGTTTGAAGCGAAGTCCAGCGGCGGCATTCCAAACGACATTGCGGCACTACGCGGTGCCCGGCTGGTCATGGCGTCCGAGGGTGAGAGCGGGGCGCCCATGTCCGAAGCGATCCTAAAGCGGGTAACCGGTAAGGACATGATCTCGGCCCGCTATCTGCGACGGGAGTTCTTCGAATTCAAGCCGTCGTTTCTCCTGATGCTCGCGACCAACCACAAGCCGAAGTTTAAGAGTCAGGACGAGGGGCTTTGGCGTCGCGTCAAGCTGTTGCCGTTCCTGCGGTACTTCGCTCCCCACGAGCGGGATACCGAGCTGGACGCGAAGCTACTGGAGGAAGCCGAGGGCATCGCCGCTTGGGCGGTCCGCGGGGCCGTCGACTGGTACCGGGGGCGGGCTGCGAGACCCGCAGGTCATCACGGGTGCCTCACAGGAGTACCGGGAGACGAGCGACCAGCTAGCCGGCTTCTTCCCCGGTGTCCTGGAGCCCGCCGACGACGACCACGTGATGAACGGCAACGAAGCCTTTAACGCGTATCTCGAATGGTGCGAAGCCGAAAACCTACCCGCAAAGGGAACGGTGGACCCGACGCGCCTTCTATGACGCCATGGAAGAACGCGGAATCTACCGCCGAAAGACCATGCGCGGTATCGCTCTCGTGGGTCTCCGGGAGGCCGACGCGAGCCCCGACGCAGCGGGGCCGGGAATCTTCGCCAACTGACGCACACCACATACGCGGGTCGTCCACCAATTCACGGTGGGCGGCCCGCTTTTCGTTTAGGGGGACCCATGCTGACTTTCCGCCACACCGTGGCCGGCGAGTCGGTCACCGTGAACGTGCCCGAGGACACCACCGATCTCAAGCTCTTTTGGGATTGGCTCAACCGGGCCCGGGAACGGGGACCGATCGCGCTGGACACCGAGACAACCGGACTCAACATCTACTCGGCCGGCTATCGGCTCCGTACCGTGCAATTCGGCGACGCACACGAAGCGTGGGTGCTGCTGTACGAACAGGGCGGATACCACGCACAGTATGCTCGGGAGGCAATCCCGCGGTGCCGCGAAGTACTCATCCACAACGCTGCCTTTGACTGGCTCGTCCTGGACGAGCACGCGGGCATACGGCTGGAAGATCTCGCGCCGCACACCACGGATACGCGCATCCTCGCCGCGCTTATGCTGCGCAGCTCCTCCTGGAGCCGCAGGGAGGCGACGGCGGGCGCGGCCTGGCTGGCGAGGGAGGAGAGGATGAGGCCGTCCTGCCGGTCCAGCTCCGCCTCCCCCTCGCGCAGGCCGACGGAGAGCCGGCCGACGACGGCGCCCTGGTGGAGCATGTCGAAGTGGTGCGGGTGGTCGCCGAGCGAGCCGACCCGGGCGAGCACCCGGGCCCCGGCGCGGGTGTGCACGGCCAGGGAGGCCGCGGGCAGGCGGAGCGTCTCGACCACGGTGGCGCAGAGCGTGGCGGGGATGTCCTGGGAGCTGCCGGCGTGGCTGATGCGCTCGGCGAGGGTGTGCAGGACCTGGTAGGGGTGGGCCCGGTCCCCGTAGTAGAGCCGGTCGACCACCCCGACCGCCCAGGCGACGGTGCGGCGCAGGCCCGCGCCCATGAGGAACGCGACGGCGACCAGGGCCAGGGCGTCGGCGTACCGGCTGGGGGTCATCCCGCTGACGAGGGCGGCCACGACGGCCACGTCGGCGGTGGTGAGCAGCGCGACCACGAGCAGCCCGGCGAGGATGCGCCGCTCCGGGCGACCGAGGCGCCAGGAGCCGGTGCGGACGACGACGTAGCCGACGGAGGCCGACATGGCGACGGAGGCCGCCATCATCACCCAGTACATCGGCCAGCGCAGCGAGTCGCCGAAGTTGTACGTGATGCTCTGCGCCACGCCCCACACGACGTACGAGGCGAGCAGCGCCAGGAGCGCCGCGCGGGTGCGGGCGGAGCCGATGTGCCGGACCCTGCGGAACATGACGGTGCCGCCGAGGGCGATGAACACGAAGTGGGTGACGTTCTGGGCGACGCCGAGGTCGCTGTCGATGAGGGCCGAGACGTTCCCCCACCAGCCGCCGGCCAGGGGGTTGGGCACGCCGTACCGCTCGGGCATCGCCGCGTAGGAGAAGGCCTGCGGCGCCACCCAGGCGGCGACGGCCGCCACGTACCACCACCAGCGGCGGGCCAGCCGTCCGTCGGGGAACCACAGCGGCAGCGAGTACCAGAGGGTGACCTTGAGCCAGTTGGCGAGCGCCTCGAAGACCAGGACGGCGGCGCGCAGCGGGTCGCCGCCGTGTCCCAGCCACAGGGGCGCGGCGAAGGCGGCGGGCAGGATCACCGTCATCCCGTACGCGATGAACACCCAGCCGACCGGGCGGCCCGGCCAGTGGGCGTGGACGAGGACGCCGGCGGCGACGGCGGGCAGCCCGTACACCAGGACGCGGAGGCTCTGGGCGCTCTCGGAGACCCCGGGGTTCCCCAGATTGACCAGGAGGTAGCAGATCCACAGCCCGCTGAGGGCGACGGCGACCGCCGCGCACAGCGCGGCTGCGGCCAGCCGGCGCTCGCCGTCCGCCCGGTGGGAACCCCACGGCGCGTTCTCACTCCATGCGTTCATATGCATACCTATAGTAATCGGCATGACGGCAGAAGGCCCCCAGGGCTCTCAGGGCTCCGAGACGTCCGCGGTCACGGTGGTGCTGGTGGACGACCACCCGATGTTCCTGGACGGGCTGCGCGGGGCGCTGCTTCCGGAGGACGGGTTCCGGGTGGTGGGCGAGGCCTCCTCCGCGGCGGACGCCGTGGCGCTCTGCGCGCGGACCGGGCCGCAGGTGGTGGTGCTCGATCTCGGGCTGCCGGACGCCTCGGGCATCGAGGTGACCCGGCAGCTGCTCGGCGACCGGCCGGAGACCCGGGTGCTGGTCCTCAGCATGTCCGAGGACGACGACAACCTCCTCGCGGCGGTACGGGCCGGAGCCAGCGGCTACCTGGTGAAGGGCGCCGGACGCGAGGAGATCATCGGGGCGATCCGTACGGTCGCGGGCGGCGGCGCGGTGTTCGGGCCGCGGATCGCCGAGCGGCTCCAGTCGTTCTTCGGGGCGCTCGCGGCCGCGCCGGGACGGGAGGTCTTCCCCGATCTGACCCCGCGCGAGCTGGAGGTGCTCGACCTGCTCGCGAGCGGACTCGACTACCGCCAGATCGCGCGCCGGCTGACCATCTCGGACAAGACGGTCCGCAACCACGTCACGAACATCTTCAGCAAGCTGCGGGTCAACGACCGGGCCCAGGCGATCGTCCGGGCCCGCAACGCCGGGCTCGGCACCGACGGGGCTCCGCCGCAGCGCCACGACTGATCCCATGACGCCCTCCTGATACGCCTCGGACCCCCGCCCGGGCGTCCTCACCCGCACCACCCTCCCCGTCCCGGCGTACCGGGCGCATGAGGCGGGCGGCCCCGTCGTGTCCCGGTCCGGACCGGGTTCCGCGACCCGGTCGCGGTTGAGGGAGCGGCCGGTCCCCCGACCCGGGCGCCCGGGTTCCCGGGCGGCGGAGCGTGGACGCATCGCGATCGCCGGACCCTCCGGCGGCACCGACACCGCATCCACGGACCACCAGAGGACCCGACATGTCCCGCACCGCACCGCGGCCCGGCTCCGCCGAGGCGAGCGCACTGCGCCGGCGCAACCGGCAGACCGTCGAGACGTACATGACCACCCGGGGCGAGGACCGGCTCCGCAGGCACGAGCTGTTCACGGAGGACGGCACCGGCGGCCTGTGGACCACCGACACCGGCGCCCCGATCGCCATCCGGGGCCGGGACCGGCTCGCCGAGCACGCGGTCTGGTCGCTGCGCTGCTTCCCCGACTGGGAGTGGTACGGCGTCCGCGTCTTCGAGACGCAGGACCCGAACCACTTCTGGGTGGAGTGCGACGGCCACGGCCGGATCCGCTTCCCCGGCTATCCGGAGGGGTTCTACGAGAACCACTTCCTGCACTCCTTCGAGCTGGCCGACGGCCGGATCGTCCGGAACCGCGAATTCATGAACCCGTTCGCCCAACTGCGCGCCCTGGGCATCCCGGTGCCCACGGTCCGCCGAGAGGGGATACCGACATGAGCCCGGTGCACGCCGTGGAGGAGCTGCTCCACGAGATACGCGGCCGGGGCGCCGAACAGCAGCCCGACTGGCCCGACCCGGCGCAGACCCGGCGGGTGCGGGCGGCCCTGGCGGGCCGGCCGGCCCTGGTCCGGCCCGAGGACCTGCGGGCGCTCGGCGTGCTGCTGTCCCGGGTCGCCGAGGGCCGGGCGCTGGTCGTGCAGTCCGGCGACTGCGCCGAGGACCCCGAGGAGCGGACCGCGGGCCACGTGGGCCGCCGGGTCGCCGTGCTCGACCTGCTGGCCGGGGCGCTGCGCACCACCACCCGCAAGCCGGTGGTGCGGGTGGGCCGGATCGCCGGCCAGTACGCCAAGCCGCGCTCCAGCCCCGTCGAGCGGATCGGCGACCGGGAGCTCCCCTCGTACCGGGGGCACCTGGTCAACGGGCCCGAACCCGACGAGGAGAGCCGGCGGCCGGACCCGCTGCGCCTGCTGCTCGGCTACCTGGCGGCCGGGGACGTCATGGAGCACCTGGGCTGGCGCGGGCCGCACGCGGCGCGCGGCCCCGAACCGCCGGTCTGGACGAGCCACGAGGCCCTGCTGCTCGACTACGAGGTGCCGCTGCTGCGCCGCGACGACGAGGGCCGGCTCTACCTCGGCTCCACGCACTGGCCGTGGATCGGCAAGCGGACCCGGCACGTCGACGGCGCCCACGTCGCCCTGCTCGCCCGGGTGGGCAACCCGGTGGCCTGCAAGGTCGACGCCGAGCTCGCCCCGGCCGAACTGCTCGCCCTGTGCGAGCGGCTCGACCCGGGGCGGGTGCCCGGGCGGCTGACCCTGATCGCCCGGATGGGCGCGGGGCTGGTGGCCGACCGGCTGCCGCCGCTGGTGGCGGCCGTGCGGGCGGCGGGACATCCGGTGAGCTGGCTCTGCGACCCGATGCACGGCAACACCGTGCAGGCCGGGGACGGGACCAAGACCCGGGTCGTGCCGACCGTGCGCCGTGAGGTCGCGCTGTTCCAGCGGGCCGTCGAGTCCGCCGGGGGCGTGGCCGCGGGGCTGCACCTGGAGACCACTCCGGACGAGGTCACCGAGTGCGCCTCGGACCACCACGGCCTGGACCGGGTCTCCGAGCACTACACGACCTTCTGCGACCCGCGGCTCAATCCCTCGCAGGCCCTCGGCGTCGTCTCCGTCTGGAGGGGAGAACCGTGACCGGCATCCCGGAGATCGCCCCCTACCGGCTGCCGTCGGCGGACGAGCTGCCCGCCAACACCGCCCGGTGGCGGCTCGATCCGAGCCGCGCGGTGCTGCTCGTCCACGACATGCAGCGCTATTTCCTCGCCCCCTTCCCGGCCGACCCGCGCCGGGCGCTGGTCGACCGGGCCGCGCTGCTGCGCACGTGGTGCGCGGCGCGCGGGATGCCCGTCGCGTACACGGCCCAGCCCGGTTCGATGACCCGCCGGGAGCGGGGTCTGCTGGGGGACTTCTGGGGGCCCGGGATGCGGGCCGCCCCCGAGGACCGGGAGGTGGTGGCGGCGCTCGCGCCGGCCGCCGGCGACTGGCTCCTCGTCAAGCGCCGCTACAGCGCCTTCTTCCGCTCCGGGCTGCTCGCCCGGCTGCGGGAGGCCGGCCGCGACCAGCTCGTCCTGTGCGGGGTCTACGCCCACGTGGGCGTCCTCGCGACGGCGGTCGAGGCCTTCAGCCACGACATCCGGGTGTTCCTGGTCGCCGACGCCGTCGCCGACTTCTCCCGGGAGCACCACGACGCCGCCCTGCGGTACGCCGCCGAGCGCTGCGCCGTGGTCGTCACCACCGAGGAGGTCCTGTCATGACCGACGCCCTGGACGCACTCCTGGGCCCCGGGCCCCGGCCCGCCGCGTACGCGCTGCTGCACCGCCCGGGCGCCGGCGCCCCGGACGTCCTCGACGTCCTGACCGGCCGGGTGTCGCTGCCCGCCGCCCTCGCCGGGATCCCGCTGCCCGAGCGGCCGGAGCCGGGGCGGGGCGCGTGCCACGAGTCGCTGGTCGTGGTCCCGTACCGGCAGATCACCGAGCGCGGCTTCGCCTGTGCCGACGACGGGGCGCCGCTGATCGCCCTGACCGTGACCGGCCAGGACACCGTCCCGCTGGGCGAGGCGCTCGCCCGGCTGCCGCGGGAGGCGACGGCGCTCACCGGTGGCCGCTTCGACCTCGACGACGAGGCGTACGCGCGGAGCGTCGGCCGGGTCGTGCGGGAGGCGATCGGCGAGGGCGCGGGCGCCAACTTCGTCCTGCGGCGCACCTTCCTCGCGGAGCTCGACGGGTACGGCCCGGACAGCGCGCTCGCCTTCTTCCGGCGCCTGCTGGAGCAGGAGTCCGGCGCGTACTGGACCTTCCTCGTGCACACCGGGGCCCGCACCTTCGTCGGGGCCTCGCCCGAGCGGCACGTCAGCCTGCGGGGCGGTACGGCGGTGATGAACCCGATCAGCGGCACGTACCGGCATCCGCCCGAGGGCCCCAGCCTGCCCGGGGTCATGGAGTTCCTCTCCGACCGGAAGGAACGCGACGAGCTGTCGATGGTGGTGGACGAGGAGCTGAAGATGATGGCGCGGATCTGCGAGGGCGGCGGCCGGGTCGTCGGTCCCTACCTCAAGGAGATGGCGCGGCTCGCCCACACCGAGTACCTCATCGAGGGCCGCACCGACCGCGAGGTGCGCGAGGTGCTGCGCGAGACGCTGTTCGCGCCGACCGTCACCGGCTCCCCGCTGGAGAGCGCCTGCCGGGTGATCGCCCGTCACGAGGGGCGGGGCCGCGGCTACTACAGCGGGGTGGTGGCGCTGATCGGCCGGGACGCGGCCGGCGGCCGGGAGCTGGACTCCGCGATCCTGATCCGCACCGCCGACATCGACGCGGCCGGCCGGGTCGGCATCGGCGTCGGGGCCACGGTGGTGCGGCACTCCGACCCGGACGCCGAGGCGGCCGAGACCCGGGCCAAGGCGGCCGGGCTGCTCGCCGCCCTCGAAGGCGACGGCCCCGGCCCGTTCGGCGGCCACCCGGAGGTGCGGGCCGCGCTGGAGCGGCGGAACGCGGACCTCTCCGGCTTCTGGCTCGGAGCGGCCGGCGGGCGGGAGGAGACCGGGGACGGCGGCGGAGCCGCCGGCGCCGGGGGCCCCGGACTCGCCGGACTCGCCGGGCTCGCCGGGCTCGCCGGGCTCGCCGGGCGAACGGTGCTCGTCGTCGACGCCGAGGACACCTTCACCGCGATGATCGCCCACCAGCTGCGCTCCCTCGGGCTCGTGGTGACGGTCCGCCGCCACGACGAGGAGTACGCGCCCGACGCGTTCGACCTGGTGGTCCTGGGGCCCGGCCCGGGCGACCCGGCCGAGGCCGGCCACCCCCGCATCGACGCCCTGCGGGCGGCGGCCCGCGGTCTGCTGGCGCGCGGGCGCCCGTTCCTCGCCGTCTGCCTGAGCCATCAGGTGGTCAGCCTGGAGCTCGGCCTGCCGCTGGTCCGCCGGGACGTGCCCCACCAGGGCGTGCAGAAGGAGATCGACCTGTTCGGCCGGCGCGAACGGGTCGGCTTCTACAACACCTTCGCCGCGCGCGGCGAGGCCGACCGGACCGTCGTCGACGGGGTCGGCGCGGTGGAGCTGAGCCGCGACCCCGAGACCGGCGAGGTGCACGCGCTGCGCGGCCCGCACTTCACCACCCTGCAGTTCCACCCCGAGTCCGTGCTCACCCGCGACGGCCCGGGCATCTTCGCCCGCGCCGCCCGCCGGGCGCTGCGGACGCCCGGACCCCGGCCGTCGGCCCGGTGAGGAAGGAGGGGACGTCATGCGCCCGTACGTCGTCGTGGACGCCTTCGCCGGCGAGCCCCTGCGGGGCAACCCGGTGGCCGTGTTCTTCGACTGCGCCGGTCTGCCGGCCGCCCGGATGCAGCGCATCGCCCGCGAGATGAACCTGTCGGAGGTGACCTTCGTGCTGCCGCCGCGCCGCGGCGGCGACGCCCGGGTGCGCATCTTCACCCCGGTGAACGAACTGCCCTTCGCCGGGCACCCGTTGCTCGGCACCGCGGTCGCGCTCGGTCCGTACGTGCGCGGCGACCGGCTGCTCCTGGAGACCGCGATGGGGATGGTGCCCTGCCGGCTCGACCGGCGGGCGGGCCGGGTGGCGGCGGCCACGATGCGGCAGCCGCTGCCCACCTGGGAGCCCTTCGAGCGGGCGGCCGAACTGCTCGCGGCGCTGGGCGTGGGCGCGTCCACGCTGCCCGTGGAGGTCTACCGCAACGGCCCCCGGCACGTCTTCGTCGGTCTGGGGTCGGTCGCCGCGCTGTCCGCCCTGGCCCCCGACCACCGGGCCCTCGCCGCCTTCGAGGACCTGGCCGCGAACTGCTTCGCCGGGGCCGGGACGCGCTGGCGCAGCCGGATGTTCTCGCCCGCGTACGGCGTGGTCGAAGACGCGGCGACGGGCTCGGCGGCCGGTCCGCTCGCCGTCCACCTGGCCCGGCACGGGCGGGTGCCGTACGGGCGCCGCATCGAGATCCGGCAGGGGGTCGAACTGGGCCGCCACTCCCTGATGCTGGCCCGGGCCGAGGGGTCCGGGGACCGGGTCGAGTCCGTCGAGGTCGGCGGCGAGGCCGTCACCGTGGCCCACGGGAGGATCCATGTCTGAGCACACCGCGCACACCGACCGGTCCGCACGCACCGCCGCACACGCCGCACAGGCCGAGCGCACCGAACGCAACCGCTGCGGCCCGCCCCCCGCCTCACCGGGGCCGGGCCGGTCGGAGACCCTGACCGGGACGGTCGCGCTGCCCTTCCCCGAGTACGAGGAGCCGCCCGCCGATCCGCTGGGGCTGCTGCGCCGCTGGCTGGAGGGCGCGGAGGCGCTCGGCGTCCGCGAGCCCCGGGCACTGGCGCTGGCCACCGCCGACCGGGGCGGACGCCCGTCCACCCGGATCGTCGCCGTGAGCCGGATCACCGCCACCGGGCTGCTCTTCGCCACCCACCGCGGCAGCCGCAAGGAGCGCGAACTGCGCGCCAACCCCTGGGCGTCGGGGCTGCTCTACTGGCGCGAGACGAGCCGGCAGGTCAGCGCGGGCGGCCGGGTCCGGCGGCTCCCCGACGCCACCGCCGACGCCCTGTGGGCGGCCCGCCCGGTGTTCACCCACGCGATGACCGTGGCGTCCCGGCAGAGCGCCCCGCTGGCCGGCCCCGCCGAGGTGGCCGCGCTGCGCGCCCGCGCCGCGCGGCTGGCCGAGGCCGGGCCGCAGCCGCGCCCCGCCGCGTACATCGCCCTCGAACTCGTACCCGATCAGCTGGAGTTCTGGGCCGACGGCACCGGCCGGCTGCACGAGCGGCTGCGTTACGAGCGCGGCCCCGGGGGCGACTGGCGGTCCTGGCGCCTCCAGCCCTGAGTCCCACGACGCCCCTCCTTCGATCCTTCCGCTCCGAAAGGAACCCGTGATGTGCGAGTCCACGCTCCGCGACCGCAACCGCGCGACCGTCGACGCCTTCCTCCGCACCGACCGCGAGAGCAGACTGCGGCGCCACACCCTCTACACCGAGGACGGCACGGCCGCCCTGTTCTTCACCGACGTCGGCCGGCCGATCGTCGTCCACGGCCGCGAGCACCTGCGGCGGCACGGCGAACTGTCGCTCCAGGTGCTGCCCGACTGGGTCTGGACCGACGTCGAGGTGTACGAGACGCAGCACGCCGGCCTGATCTGGGTCGAGTGCGGCGGCGAGGGCACCATCCGCTTCCCCGGCTATCCGGCCGGCCGCTACCGCAACCGCTTCGTCCACCGTTTCGAGTTGGCGGACGGCCTCATCGCGGCCAGCCGCGAGTACACCAACCCCATCGAGCACATGCGCTCCCTGGGCATCGGCACACCCCGCATCGAGAGGGGCTGGATACCGTCATGACCACCGACCCGCGGGCCGTGCGCGCCACGGTCGAGCTCGTCACCGGGGCCTGGCGCACCCAGGCCGTCCACGTCGCCGCCCGGCTGCGGCTGCCCGACCTGGTGGCCGGGGGCCACCGCGACGGCGCCGCGCTCGCCGCCGCCACCGGCCTCGACCCGGACGTCGCGCACCGGCTGCTGCGTCTCCTGGTCCTGCTCGGGGTGTTCGCGACGGACGCCGACGGCGGCTACCGCACGACGCCCGTCGGCGAGCTGCTCCGCGACCGGCCCGGCTCGCTGCGCGACATGTGCCTGCTGTACGGGGAGGAGTTCTACCGCGCCTGGGGGCACGCCGAGGAGGCGCTGACCACCGGGACCCCCGGCTTCGAACTGGCCTACGGCGAGCCGCTGATCCCCCATCTGGCCGCGGACCCGGAGGCGGCGGCCCGGTTCCAGCGGGTGATGCAGGCCGGGCACGCCGTCTTCGACGCGGTTCCGGCCGTCCTCGGCCTCACGGGGCCGCGGCGGGTGGTGGACGTCGGCGGCGGCAGCGGGCGGCTCCTCGCCACCGTCCTCGCGGCCGCCCCGGCCGCCCGGGGGGTGCTCGTCGACCTGCCGCACGTGCTGCCGCTGGCCCGCGCCCACCTGGCCGCCGGCGTCGGCCTGGACCGGGTCGAGCTGCTGGCCCAGGACGTCTTCGACGCCCCGCTGCCGGCCGGCGGGGACGTCTACCTGCTGTCCCGGGTGCTCGGCGACTGGGACGACGAGCGCTGCGTGCGGCTGCTGCGCCGGGTGCGGGCCGCCCTCGCGCCCGGGGCGCGGCTGTTCGTCCTGGAGCGGGTCACCACGGACGACGGCTCGGGCGCGCTGGCCGCGCTGTGGGACCTGCACCTGCTGGTGGTCAACGGGGGCCGGCAGCGCACCCTGGACGACTACCGCGGCCTGCTGGGCCGTTCGGGGCTGGCCCTCGAACGGGTGGTGGAGCTGCCGCTGGAGACGAAGGGACTGCTGGTGGGCGTCGCGTCGGGGTGAGGCCCGGGCCCCCGGTCACCCGGATCCGTCCGGGGAGCGGGACCGGTCGGGCTCCCCGGACGGATCCGGGGAGCCGGTCGGCCGGTCGGCCGGTCAGCCGGTCAGCCGGTCAGCCGGTCAGCCGGTCAGCCGGTCAGCCGGTCACGGTGATCTGCTGGGCCGGGTCGGTGGTGTCCGTGAGCTGGTAGGTGGCGCTGAAGGTCGCCGACTGGTTGCCGGTCGGGCAGAGGAAGCCGCCGGTCGCGGTGGCGGGGACGGGCGCGTTGGCGATGGCCAGGCTGGAGGGGGCGCCGTTGGTCCAGGTGCCGTTGACGGCGGTCGGGCCGCTCGGCGAGGCGGTGATGGTGCAGCTGGCGAGGCCGCTGGTCTTCAACACGACACCGCCCTTGGGGATGGTGAAGCCGCCGGTGACGGGGGTCCCGTTCTGGACGGAGAGCGTCCAGGGGCCGTTGGTGGCGTTGCTCGTGATGGTGACGTTCACGCCGAAGATGCTGGTGGTGCAGCCGCCGAAGGTGGGCGGGTTGACGGGGACGGAGACGGGGCCCGCGGCGTTGTGGTTGCCGGGGGCGGCGGGGACGGTGTTGTTCGCCCCGCTCGTCGGTACGGAGGCGGAGACCGTGCAGGTCATGGTGGTCGACCCGGCGACGAAGGTGGCCTTGCCGGTGAGCTTGGCGGAGAAGGAGTGGCCGGCCGGGAGCAGGGTGGTCGGGGCGGCCTGGGTGCCGGTGGATCCGAAGGCGAGAGCGGTGGCGGCGGCGAGGCCGGTCACGGAGACGAGCAGCTTGGACATGGGGGATCTCCTCGGTGTTCGACGGTGGGGTGCGAGGAGGTGCGGGTCGTCGCGTGGTACGTGTGCCAGGGTGCGTTCGCGTGTGCCGGGTCGCGTGGTGCCTGGGGGGAACGCGCAAAGTGACTTGAGAGTAGAACCGGCCGGTAGGGGTGTCCAGGCAAGATTTCCGCCACTACTGACACGGCGTCAGGAACGTTGACCCGACGGGGTACTTGACACCGACTCGACCGGAGGCGGGCTGGTGCACCCCGGGACGCTCCGCCCAGACTGGACCCATGGAAACCATGGTGAAGGCGGACGGCGGCGAGCTCTGGGCGGACGACACGGGCGGGAACGGACTGCCGCTGGTCCTGGTGCACCCGGGCGTCGGCGACTCCACGATCTGGGACCCGGTCCTGCCGGCGCTCGCCGCCCGGCACCGGGTCATCCGCTACGACGCCCGCGGCTACGGGCGTTCGCCCGCGCCCGTCGTGCCGTACCTGCCCGAGGCGGACCTCGCCGCGGTGCTCGACCACTTCGGCCTCGGGCAGGCGGTGCTGGTCGGCTCCAGCATGGGCGGGGCCGCCTCGATCGGCTTCACCCTGGACCAGCCCGAACGGGTGGCGGGCCTCGCGCTGCTCGTCCCCGGGGTCACCGGCTACGCGCCGCTGGAGGACGAGGAGTTCTACCAGGACGTCGAGCGGCTGGCGAAGGCCGGCGACCTGGAGGGCGTCGTGCGGCTCGGCATGGGCCTGTGGGGCGCGGCCGGCGGCGGCACCCCCGAGTCCGACCCGGTGGTCGCCGCCCACTTCCGGGCGGTGCTGCCCGCCTGGTTCGCCAACGTCGGCCACCAGCGGACCGGAGCCCCGGCCTTCGACCGGCTCGGCGAGATCTCCGTGCCCACGGTGCTGGCCCTGGGCGAGCTGGACCGGCCGGTGGTGGTGCGCTGCAACGAGGAGATGGCGGCACGGATCCCCCGCTGCCGCCTCGAACGGCTGGCCGCCACCGACCACTACCCGACCCTGCGGGAGCCGGAGACCGTCACGCGGCTGATCGAGGAGCTGTACGCCAAGGCGGTCTGAGCCCCCGGAGGCCGCGACGCACCCGCGGCCGGGCGGACGAGGAGGCCGGGCGGACGCGGGCCCCCGCGGCGGATGAGCCGCGCGCCCCCGGAGCCGCCCCCGGAGCGAAGCCGGGGTCCGGGGGCGGCCGAGAGCGACGGTGTCGGCGCACGCCGCTCTGCGGGGCACGGGGTCCGAGAGCCCCCACGGCTCTCGTTCGGGACGACCCCGGCCCTCCGATCCTGCCTCGCCCCGGCCCGGGTTCCGCGGTCACCCGGCGCCTCCCACACGATCCGGCGAACGCGCCCGTCCGGCTTGACGCGCCGCGCGCCCCTCGCACGCCCCTCCCGTAACCCCCCGTTCCCCGCAGGGTGGTTGACGGCCCACGGGGCCGGCTGCGAGGGTCTGCCTCCCCCACACCGGCCAAGGAGTTGTCGTGCACCTGATAAACACCCCATCCGCGCCCCGGCCCGGCCGGCGGCGCTCCGTCCTCGCCGCCCTGCTGTGCGCCCTCGCCCTCGTCCTCGGCGTCCCCGCGACCGCCCACGCCGCCGTCCTGCCGCAGCTGCCGCAGAACGCCGACGGACTCGACCAGACCTTCTCCCCCGCGTACGACTACGACACCGACGGCTGCTACGCCACCGCCGCCATCGGCCTGGACGGCACGCTCAACCCCGGCCTGAAGCTGGGCGGCACGGTGAACGGCAAGTGCCACGACCCGGCCCAGCTCGCCGCCGCGAACAGCTACTCGCGGAGCAAGTGCAACAACGGCTGGTGCGCCGTGATGTACGCGAGCTACTTCGAGAAGGACCAGGCGACCTGGGGCCCGCTGGCCATCGGCCACACCCACGACTGGGAGCACGTGGTCGTGTGGATCAGCGGCGACCAGGTCCAGTACGTGTCGGTCTCCCAGCACAGCGGCTACCAGGTGGCGGCCCGCTCGGCGGTGCGCTTCGACGGCACCCACCCCAAGGTCGTCTACCACAAGGACGGCGCCTCGACCCACTGCTTCCGCTTCGCCAATCCGGACGACGAGCGCGTCGAGAACGCCACCGGCGGCTGGTTCTACCCGCGTCTGGTGGGCTGGAACGGCTATCCGGCCGGCCTGCGCGACCGGCTGACGGGCGCCGACTTCGGCTCCGCCACCCTCAAGATCCGGGACGTCGACTTCGCGTACGCGCTCGGCCGCGCCAAGCCCTCGGGCATCCCCTTCGACCCGAACGCCTGAGCCCCGGCCGGGCCGTCCGGACACCGGGACGGCCCGGCGCGGACACCGTGACGGGAGCCGTGCCGGGCGCCGTGTGATCAAGCCGAACTACGTGAGGCCTGTCCGGTTCCGGACAACTGGAGGATCCCGACAAAGGCCTGCGAGGGGCGGGCGGTGATACTGGAGGGCCCACGGGATCAGCGAAAAGGAGGGCCGGGTGGAGTTCCGCCTGCTCGGAACGGTGTCCATCGAGGCCGAGGCGGGTGAACTGCCCCTCGGCCCCGCCAAGCGGCGCAGCGTCCTCGCGGCCCTCCTGCTGCGCGCGAACGCCGTCGTCCCGGTGGACCGGCTGATCGACGCCGTCTGGGACGAGGTGCCGCCCGCCCGGGCCCGCACCGTCGTCCAGGGACACGTCTCGCGGCTGCGGGCCCTGTTCGAGCAGGGCGGTGCCGGCGAGTACGGGGTCGAGCTGGCCACCCACGGCCAGGCCTACGAGCTGCGGATGCCCGACCACCTCCTGGACGCGCACCGCTTCGAGGAGCTGGTCCAGCTCGCCGGGCACCAGAAGCACCCCGGGGACGCCGTCCTGATGCTGCGCGAGGCGCTCGCCCTGTGGAGGGGGCCCGCGCTCACCGGGGTGGTGGCGAGCGAACCGCTGCTGGTCGCCGCGCGGGCGCTGGAGGAGACCCGGCTGGTCACCGTCGAGCAGCTGGCGGCGGCGTACGGGCGGCTCGGCGAGCACGTGAAGGCGGCGGCGCTGCTGCGCGCCGAGGCGGTGGCCAACCCGCTGCGCGAGTCCCTCGCGGCCGCCCTGATGCTGTCGCTGTACCGGGCCGGGCACCAGTCGGACGCCCTCGACTGCTACCACCGCACCCGGACCCAGCTCGCCGACGAACTGGGCGTGGACCCCGGCCCCGCGCTGCGGGCCGCGTACGAGGCCGTGCTGCGCGGGACCCCGCCGGCCGCGCCGCACACCGCGGGCGAGGCCCCCGTGGCGGGCGGGCCCCCCGAGTGGCCCGAGCCCGCGGGCGGCTCCGCCGCCGAGGCCGAGGCCCCGGCCCCCGCCCCTGCGCTGCCCGCGCCCGACCTGCTGCCCCGCGCCCCGCGCGGCTTCCTGGGCCGCGCCCGGGAGCTGGCCGCCCTCGACACCGCCGTCGAGCGGGCCCGGGTCGCGCTGGTCACCGGCCCCGCCGGGGTCGGCAAGACCGCGCTCGCCCTGAACTGGGCGCACCGCCGGTCCGCCCACTACCCGGACGGGGTGCTCTACGCCGACCTGCGGGGCTTCAGCCCGGACGACGGGGTCGACAGCGCCGACGTGCTGCGGGAGTTCCTGCCCGCCCTCGGCGTGCCGCCGCGCCAGGTGCCGGAGTCGCCGACGGCCGCCGCCGCGCTGTACCGGTCCCTCACCGAGGACCGGGCGCTGCTCGTCGTCCTGGACAACGTGCGCAGCGCCGACCGGGCCCGCCCGCTGCTGCCCGCCGGTGCGCGGAGCGCGACCGTGGTCACCTCCCGGCTCCGGCTGGGGGGCCTGGTCGTGAGCGAGCTCGCCCGCCCGGTGCCGCTCGGCGTCCTCGGGCTCGACGACGCGGCGGCGCTGCTCGCCGCCGCGGTCGGCGGGGACCGGGTGGACGCCGAGCCCGCGGCCGCCCGCCGGCTCGCCGCGCTCTGCGACGGGCTGCCGCTCGCGCTGCGGGTCACCGCCGCGCAGCTCGCCGCCCGCCCGCACTGGCGGCTGGCCGACCTGGCCGCCGAACTGGCCGACGAGCAGCGCCGCTTGTCCCTGCTCTCGGTGGACCACTCCGAGGGCTGCGACGGGCAGGGCGTGGCCGCCGCGCTCCGCCTCACCGTGCAGGGCCTGCCCGAGGAGGCCGCGCGGCTGTTCCGGCAGCTGGGCGTGGTGCCCGGCACGGACCTGGACCGGCACGCGGCGGCGGCGCTGCTCGACCGGACGCCCCCGGTCGCCGCGGAGGCCCTGGACCGCCTCTGCGACGCCCACCTGCTCACCGAGTACGCGCCCGGCCGGCACACCCTGCACGACCTGGTGCGGCTCTACGCCCGCGGCCTCGACGCCGACGGGGACGCCCTGCTGCGGCTGCTCGACCACTACACGCTCACCGCCATGGCCGCCGCCCGCGCCGCCGAGCCGGACGACCAGCCCTGCTGCGCGGTGCCGTCCAACGCCCGACTGCCCAGGACCGCGGTGCAGTTCGCGGGGCGGGACGCGGCCCTGCTCTGGTACGCGGCCGAGCGCGACAACCTCGCTGCGGCCGTCGCGGCCGCCCGCGCGGCCGGGCACCACGACCGGGCCTGGCGGCTCGCCGTCCTCCAGTGGCCGTACATCCTCTGGCACAGCCACGACGGCTGGGTGCCGCTCCTGGAGGCGGCCGCCGACTCCGCCGCCCGGGAGAAGGACCCCGACGCCGAGTCCCGGGTGCGCGCCCTCCTCGGCTGGATCCTCACCCAGGAGAATCGTCTCTCCGAGGCCCTGGTGCACCTGCGCCTCGCGCCCTCGCTGGCCGCCCGCGCGGGCGAGCCCTCCAGCGAGGCCACCGCCCTGGTCAACCTGGCCGTCGCCCTCGACCGCTTCGGCGTGAGCGACGAGTCCCTCGCCCACACCGCGCGGGCGGCCGCCCTCGTCCGGGGCAGCGGGGACGTCATGACCGAGCTGCTGGCCCTGGAGCACCGGGGCCGCCAGCTGCTCTCCGTGGGCGACCCGGCCGGCGCCCTCGCCTGCGCCCGGGAGGGGCTCGCCCTGGACGGCGACACGGTCAACGGCCTGGTGGGCATCCGGCACAGCATGCTGACCGCCACGGCGGGCGCGGCCCTGCTCGACCTGGGCCGGACCGAGGAGGCCGGTACGCTGCTCGTACGCGCCCGGGAACTGGGCCTCGCGCACGGCCACAAGGAGAGCGTGCAGCGGGTGGAGGCCCAACTGCGGCGGCTCGACGGGATCGCCGCGGCGGCGACCGAGCGTTAGCCGGGCGTTAGCCGGGCGGCAACGGGACGGCAGTGGCCCCCGTGAATGTGGTGGAGACCAATGAAACGGCCGGGCAACCGGCCGTCTACCAGCACATTCTTGGGGGAAGGGCAGGCATTCGGGCATGCTCACCAAGCGCGTGGCAGTGACCGTCCACGCTTCCGATCCGCTCAGCCGGGCCGGTCTCATCAGCCATTTTCAGCATCAGCCGACGATCGAGGTGGTGCCCGAGCGGACCGCCGACGAGGCGGACCCGCCCTGCGGCACGCCCTCCGTCGCCGTGATGCTCGCGGACCGGATCGACGAACCGGCCACGACCGAGCTGCGGCGCGTCCTGCGCGGCGGGGACCAGCGGGTCGTGCTCGTCGCCGGTGAACTGCGCGAGCCGGACCTGCTCACGGTCGTCGAGTACGGCGTGCGCGCGATCCTGTGGCGCCACCAGGCCACCGAGCAGCGGCTCGTCAACGCCGTGCACAGCGCGGCGCGCGGCGACGGCGAACTGCCCCCGGACCTGATCAGCCGCCTGCTCAACCAGGTGGGACGGCTCCAGCGGGCGACGAGCACCGCGTCCACGGGAACGGCGCCGCTGTTCGGGATGGCGCCGCGCGAGGTGGACGTCCTGCGGCTGCTCGCCGAGGGCCTCGACACCCGGCAGATCAGCGAGAAGCTCGCCTACTCCGAGCGGACCGTCAAGAACATCCTGCACGCGCTGATGACGCGTCTCCATCTCGCCAACCGGGCTCATGCCGTGGCGTACGCACTCCGCGAGGGCTACATCTGATGATCCACGAGATCGACGAGGCGCTGAGCCGTCTCCTGGCCCCCGCCGTGTCCGGGGACGTCTCCTTCGACCCGCCCACCCGCGACTGGGCGGCCCGGCGGACCGCGCCGACCCTCAACGCGTACCTGTTCGACATACGGGAGGACGTGGCCCGCCGCGAACGCGGCGCGTACGCGGAGCGCGACGCCCGCGGGGCCGTGGTGCGCCGCCGTCAGCCGCGCCGCTGGTTCCGCCTGTCCTACCTGGTGACCGCGTGGACCTCCCGGCCGGAGGACGAGCACCGGCTGCTGTCGAGTGCCCTGGCGCTGCTGCTGCCGCACGAGGCGCTGCCGGAGGACGCGGTGCCGGAGGTGCTGCGCGGAGCGGCCGGCACCCCGGCGCTGCCGCTGACCGTGGCCGTGCCGCCCGCCGAGTCCCGCTCCCTCGCGGACATCTGGTCGGCGCTCGGCGGGGAGCTCAAGCCCTCGCTCGACGTGGTGATCACCACTCCGTTCCCGGTCGTCCCGGTGTACGACGTGGCGCCGCCGGTCACCGAGGTGCAGATCACCACGCGCGGGACCGACGGGGTGCCGTCGGACTCCGCGCCCCGGGTGATCCGGCGGACGGAGTACCTGCCGTGAGCGGTTCCGACCTGACGGCGCGACTGGCGGCCCTGCGGGACCGGGTGGTGGGCGTGGTGGAGAGCCGCGCCGCCGAGGACCCGACGGCCGGCGATCCGCTGCGCGGGATGTACGTGACGCCGGAGACCGCCCTCCGGTCGGCGGCGCGGCCCCTGGCCGAGTACGGCGCGGAGTGGGCCCCGGACCCGGCCGGCCCGGGGGACGCCGGGGGTGGGCCGGACCCCGCGGGGTCCGACCGGCTCGGGAGGCTCGCGCGGGCCTTCGGGCTCGGCCCGCTGGACGCGCACATCCTGCTCACCGCCCTCGCACCCGACGTGGACCGGGCGTTCGAGCCGCTCTTCGGCTACCTCAACGACGACGTCGGCCGGCGGCGGGCCACGGTGGGGCTCGCCCTCGGGCTCGCGGGCACGGGACCCCACGAGGCCGCCGCCCGCGACCGCTTCCATCCCTCCGCCCCGCTGTGCTCCGGCGGCCTGCTGGTCGTCGAGGACGAGGACCGTCCGCTGCCCGGCCGCGCGCTGCGGGTGCCGGAGCGGGTGGTGGCGCACCTGCTCGGCGACGACGGGCGGCTGGACGCGGGGCTGCCGGGTGCCGGGGTGGAGCTGCTGCCGCCCTCACCGGACGAGCCGGCCGTGGCGTCCGAGGCCCTGGCGGAGCTCGCCGAGCGGATCCGGGCCGCCGCTCCCGTCACCGTCCACCTGCGCGAGCGGACCCCCGGGACCGCCGCCGACGCGGTAGCGGAGGCCCTGTGCGCCGCCGGGCGGCCGGTGCTGCGGATGCGCGCCGGAACCGGTGAGGCCGGCGCCGGGGTGGCGTCCGCCCTGCTGCGGGAGGCCCGGCTGCGGGGCGCGGCGGTCGTGGTCGAGCCGCTGCCTCGGGAGGCCGGTCCGCTGGTGCGCGCCCTGGCGGCGCCGGACGTGACCGTCGTCCTCGCGGGCACGGACGCCCCCGATCCGCGCTGGGCCCCGCCGGTGGAGCTGATCGCCCTGGAGGCGCCCGGGGACTCGGCGGGCTCCGCCGAGCTGTGGCGCCGGGCGCTCGGCCCCGGGGAGCCCGGCTTCGACCTGTCCGAGGCGGTCGCCCCGTACCGGCTCGGCGGCGGCCGGATCCGCCGGGCGGCCCGTTCGGCCCTGGCCCTCGCCGCGTTCGAGGGGACGGAGCTGACGGCCGCGCACGTGCAGCGCGGGGCGCGGCTGATGTCGGCGCCGCTGCTCGACAGCCACGCCCGACGGGTCCGGCCGGCGGTCGGCTTCGCCGATCTCGTGCTGCCCGAGGAGCCGCTGCGGCTGCTGCACGAGCTGACCGGCCGGGCCCGGCACCGGGACCGGGTGCTCGGCGACTGGCGGCTGCGCACGGGCGGCGGCCGCGGCCGGGGCGTCGTGGCCCTGTTCGCCGGGGAGTCCGGCACCGGCAAGACGCTGGGCGCGGAGGTCGTCGCGGGCGAACTCGGCCTGGACCTCTACGTGGTGGACCTGTCCTCGGTCGTCGACAAGTACGTGGGCGAGACCGAGAAGAACCTGGAGCGGATCTTCGCGGAGGTCGACCGCACCGACTGCGTGCTGCTCTTCGACGAGGCGGACGCGGTCTTCGGCAAGCGCTCCGAGGTGCGCAGCTCGCACGACCGGTACGCGAACCTGGAGAGCGCCTATCTGCTCCAGCGGCTGGAGGCCTTCGACGGGATCGCCGTCCTGACCACCAATCTGCGGGCCAACATCGACGAGGCGTTCACCCGCCGGCTCGACCTGGTCGTGGACTTCCCGTTCCCGGACCCGGAGCAGCGCCTCTCCCTGTGGCGGGCGTGCCTGGCGGGCGCGCCGCAGGCGGACGACCTGCCGGAGGCCGTCACCGGCTGCGCGAAGGACTTCGAGCTGGCCGGCGGTGCGATCAGGTCGGCCGCGGTGACCGCCGGATATCTGGCGGCGGGCCGTGGCGGGCCGGTGACCGGGGAGGACGTACGGGCGGGGGCCCGGCGCGAGTACCAGAAGGCGGGCCGGCTGCTGCCGGACGCCGGGGTGCCCTGGGCCCCGTAGGCCCTGCCTTTCGGAAGGGGGAGAAGAGGCCCGCCGGCGGGGGACGGGCGGGCCTCCTCGGTCGGTCAGCCGCGCCAGACGACGCCGCCGCCGAGCATGGTGCGGATGGTGTTCCAGTCGGCGGTGCCGGTCACCTGGAGCCCCATCGCGGCCTGGTAGTCGCGGATGTGCGCGGCCACGTTGTCGCTGTACCGGCTGGCCGGGCCCGGGACGGAGTTGTCGCGGAAGTACGTGATGCCGAGGCCGGCGTTGGTCCGGGCGACGTCCATGTCATGGGCGTCGAAGGTCCCGTTCATGGCCCAGTAGAAGGCGGCCATGAGGCGGGTGGTCTCCCAGCTGCTGCCGCCCTTCTTGACCATGTCGGGCGTGACCCCCTGCATCCACAGCGAGGTGAGGGTGGCCGGGCCCAGCATCCCCTCCTTCTCCGTGTCGAGGATCCTGGTGGGGTTCTTGCCGCTGTTGTCGACGGCGTGCTGGTAGCAGACGAGCGAGGCCCGGGTCGTCGCGTCGATCACGCCCCGGGTGAAGCCGCCGCGGGGGCTGCAGCCGTTCTTGAGCGCGACCAGGCGTTCCTGGGCGAACTCCACCACGACGTCCTTCTGGTAGCCGGGGCCCCAGGGCGGGCCGGTCTTCGCGGCCGGCGGCGGCACGTTGGGCCGCTGCGCGGAGCCGCCGCCCTGGTCGCCACCGCCACCGGTGCTCCCGCCACCGCCGCCGCCCGAGCCGCCGCCGTCGCCGGGCGGCGGCGGGGCACCGCCGGTGTCGGGGTCGCCGCCGTCGAGGGGCGGCGGGGACGCACCGCCGGGGCCGGTGCCCGCGTCGTCCCCGGAGCCGGGGGGCGGGGGCGGCGCGGTCGGCAGGTTCTTCCCGTCGCCCTGCTGGACCGGGTCGGGGGCGCCGGCGGCCAGCAGTTCCTTGGCGGAGCTGCCGATCTTCGGCGAGAAGCCGAACCACAGCACCGCGAAGGCGATGACCGCCGCGGTGAGCAGTCCGCCGACCGACATCAGCCAGGCCCCGATGACCGGGCGCTGGACGAAACTGCCCTCCAGGTCCTGGCCGGTGTCGTCACCCGACCTGCGCAGCGCGAGCGTGAAGCGGTGGGTCTGCTCGCCGCCGGTCCACCGGATGTCCCGCGGGCGCAGGGTCAGTTCGGCGAAGGCGGCCCGGCCCGGGTCGATGCGCACGGCGTTCGGCGCCAGGTCGAACTCGAGGGCGTCGGTCTCGTCGCGGGCCACCAGGGAGGCGGTGACGGGCGTGTTGCCGAGGTTGTCGACGGCGGCCCGGGCCCGGCCCCGGAAGCGGCCCCGCAGCGCGGGCGGCAGGAGCTCGGCCCGCACCTCGGTGAAGGGGGCGATGGTGAGCTGCCCCTCGACGACGTCGCGTACGGCGGCGTTCTCCCGCGGCTCGACCCGCACGCCGTAGGCGGCGGGGCCGGCCTCGGCGTCCGGGGTGCGCGGCGGCGCGAACGAGATCTCCGCGGTCCCCTCCGCGCCCGGGTAGAGGCGCAGCACATCGGGTTCGACGCGGCCCCAGCCCGCGGGCCTGCCGACGAGGGAAAGCCGGTACTCCTCGACGGTGTCGCCGGTGTTCCGCACCCGCAGCCGGGCGGTGGCCCGGGAACCGGGCTCGACGGCCACGGCGGCCGGGTCCAGAGAGGTCCAGATGGTCATGGGCGGCAGGCTACGTGCGGGCGGGCGGCCCGGGCGTGTCCGAAGGTCCCGGTGCGGGGGCAGGCCGGGCTGCCCTTCCGTACGGCCTGCCCTTCCGGGTGTCCGCTGAGGCAGCGATCGCTGCCCTCGGCGCCGCCCGTTCGTCCACGCGCCGGGGCACGGGGGCGGGAGAGAGTCGGAAGCGTCACCGCCCCTTTCCCGTCCTCCGTACCCTCCGAGGAGCGCTCGTACCCATGCCCACCTACCTCTCCCCCGGTGTCTACGTCGAGGAAGTCGCCAGCGGCTCCCGCCCCATCGAGGGGGTCGGCACCTCCGTGGCCGCGTTCGTCGGCCTGGCGCCGACCGGACCGCTGCACGAGCCGACGCTGGTGACCAACTGGTCCCAGTACGTGGCCTCCTTCGGGGACTTCACGGACGGGTACTACCTGGCGCACTCCGTCTACGGCTTCTTCAACAACGGCGGCACCGCCGCGTACATCGTCCGGGTCGGCGGCGGCGACGCCGGCGCGTCGGGCGTGACCACGGGCGCGGGCGGTACGGACGCCGCCCCGAAGGAGCTGCTGCCCGGCACCGCCGTCGCGCTCGGCGCCTTCCGGGTCGCCGCGATCGCCGCCGGGTCCGGCCCGGACGGCACGCTCACCGTCGAGGTGCAGGAGGCCGAGGGCGACGACGAGCGCTTCAAGCTGGTCGTGAAGGACGGCGAGAAGGCGGTCGAGAGCTTCGACGTCAGCGCCAAGAAGAGCGCCCGCAACTTCGTCGTCACGCAGGTCCGCCAGCGCTCCAAGACGATCGTGGTCGAGGAGGCCGGCGCCGCGCTCGCCCGCCCCGACGCGCAGTCCGTGACCCTCACCCCGCCCGCCCCGGCCGCGGTGGCCGTCCCCGCGGCCCGCAGCGGCCAGGAGACCGTCCTGGAGTCGGGCCAGTTCATCGGCGACTCGGCGGACCGCACCGGCTTCGGCGGTCTGGAGGCGTTCGACGAGATCACCATGGTCGCCGTGCCCGACCTGATGGCCGCCTACCAGCGGGGCCTGGTCGACCTGGAGCAGGTCAAGGCCGTCCAGCTCGGCCTCATCGCCCACTGCGAGCTGATGGGCGACCGGATGGCCCTGCTCGACCCGCCGCCCGGCCTGAACGCCCGCGACATCCGCAAGTGGCGCCAGGAGACGGCCGGTTACGACTCGCGCTACGCGGCCCTCTACTACCCGTGGATCAAGGCCTTCGACCCGGCCACCGGCCAGACCCGCACCGTCCCGCCGTCGGGCCACCTGGCCGGCGTCTGGGCCCGCAACGACTCCGAGCGCGGTGTGCACAAGGCCCCGGCCAACGAGATCGTGCGCGGCGCGGTCGACCTGGAGCTCCAGATCACCCGCGGCGAGCAGGACCTGCTCAACCCCGTCGGCGTCAACTGCATCCGGGCCTTCCCCGGCCGCGGCATCCGCGTGTGGGGCGCCCGCACCCTGGCCTCCGACCCGGCGTGGCGCTACCTCAACGTGCGCCGCTACTTCAACTACCTCGAAGAGTCGATCCTGATCGGCACCCAGTGGGTCGTCTTCGAGCCGAACGACCAGGCCCTGTGGGCGCGGATCCGCCGCAACATCTCGGCGTTCCTGGTCAACGAGTGGCGCTCCGGGGCGCTCTTCGGGCAGCGGCCCGAGGACGCGTTCTACGTGAAGTGCGACGAGGAGACCAACCCCCCGGAGTCCGTGGACCTCGGCCGCGTGGTCTGCGAGATCGGCATCGCGCCGGTGAAGCCCGCGGAGTTCGTGGTCTTCCGCCTCGCGCAGTTCCAGGGCGGCGGGGGCGAGCTGGAGGAGTAGGCCCCGCCCTCCTCCGCGCCCCGCGTCCCGCGTCCCTGAAGCAACGAACCAGAACCAAGGAGTGACCCCTCATGTCCCTGCAGCCCGGTGACGCCCTCACCACCCATAATTTCGGCCTCCAGATCGACGGCGTCATGGTCGAGTACCTCCAGGAGGTCAGCGGCCTGTCGATGGAGCAGGACGTCATCGAGTACCAGCAGGTCTCGGCGGACGGCAAGCCCGTCGTCAAGAAGATGCCGGGCGTGAAGAAGGCCGGCCAGTGCACGGTCGTCCGCGCATGACGCAGAGCGCCACCTTCAACGAGTGGATCAACCAGTCCATCGCGGGTGACATGGGCTCGGCGCGCAAGAACGCCACGATCATGATGATGGACTACCAGAACAACCCGGTGAAGCGGTACAACCTGCGCAACGCCTGGTGCAGCAAGGTCGACACGAGCGGGGTCAAGGCGGGCGACGCCGCCGCGCTCACCGAGACCGTGACCATCGTCTTCGAAGAGCTGGTCATCGAGTAATGCGACGCGAAGGCCCCGGGGGCGCGGTGGCGTCCCCTCCCGCAGCGGGTTCCGGTCCCGGTTCCGTCCTCGGTCCCGGCTTCGGCGAGGAGCGGCGCGAACCGCTGCGCACGGAGTTCGAGTTCGAGCTGCCGCGCGGGTACGTCGACGAGTCCGGCACCGTCCACCGGCGCGGTGCGATGCGGCTGGCGACGGCCCGGGACGAGCTCGTCCCGCTGCGGGACGTCCGGGTGCGGGAGAACCCCGCCTACCTGTCGGTCGTGCTGCTGGGCCGGGTGGTCACCCGGCTCGGCACGCTGCCGTCGGTGCACGACGGGACGGTGGAGAACATGTTCGCCTCCGACCTGGCGTTCCTGCAGGACTTCTACCGGCAGATCAACGCGGAGGGCCACACCCGGGCCGCGGTGGCCTGCCCGCACTGCTCGGAGTCCTTCGAGGTCGAGCTGGCCGGGAGCCGCCTGGGGGAATCGTGACGTACGCGGCCGACCGGATCGAGGAGGAGGCCGCGTACCTCGCCTACCACTTCCACTGGTCCCTCGACGACGTCCTGGACCTCGAACACGGGGACCGGAGGCGGTACGTCGGGCGGGCGGCGGCACTGGTGGAGCGGTCGGCGCAGGCGTAGGGGCCGGGCGCGGTCGGGGAGCTGTTGAGGAGAGGGGAGCGGGAGGGGATGGGAATGTTCGGCAGGTGGAGGTCGCGGCGCGCCGCGGCGGGCGACGCGTCGGCGCCGACGGCGCCCTCGGTGCCCTCGGCGGCGCTGACCGGGCCGGGCGACGCGTGGGCGGCGCTGCCGCCGGTCCAGCGCGTCCTCGCCGCGCCGCGGCGGGTCGCCGACCCGTCGTTCTCCACCTCCCTCGCGACCCACTCGGACCCCTCCTTCCAGCGCGAGCTGGGCCACGGCCGGACCGCGTCCGCGCCGGGCGGCCTGCTCCTCGACGCGGTCCGGGTGATCCCGGACCGGCCCGCCGGGGCGGACCTCCCGGCCGTACGGCTGCCGGTGACCGCAGCCTCGGAGGGTGCCGCCGTGCCGCGGCCCGGTGACGCGGGCGGGCTCGCGCCGGGCTCTTCGGCCCCCCTTCAGCGGGCTGCGACGACGACCGTCCCGACGGCCGCTTCCGCACCCGCCGTCGGGACGCCGGCCGGACGGACGGCGGGCCGGGAACGCGCCCGCGCGCGAGGCGGCGAGCCGGTGAACGGGCCCGGGAGCGCGCCGACCGTGGCGCCCCTCGTCGGCCCGTCCGACGAGTCGGCCGCGGGGCCGGTGGCCCGGGCCGCCGGATCGAAGCGCTCCCCCGCGGGAGCGACGGGCGGTCAGGCAACGGCTGCTCCCGCGACTGCGCCGGTCCAGCGCGCGGTCGGAGAAGCGACCCCGGCCACGGGGACCGCCGGCCGTCAGGCAACCACTGCTCCCGCGACTGCGCCGGTCCAGCGCGCGGTCGGGGAAGCGACCCCGGCCACGGGGACCGCCGGCCGTCAGGCAACGGCTGCACCCACGACTCCGCCCATCCAGCGCGCGGTCGGGGAAGCGACCCCGGCCACGAGGACGGCCGGCCGTCAGGCAAGCACGGCACCCGCGACTCCGCCCGTCCAGCGCGCGGTCGGAGAAGCGACCCCGGCCGCGCCACCCGTCGCCCCGACCACCGGGACGACCCACACCCCGGCACGCACGGCGGACCCTCGGGCAACCGCCACGCCCGCCGCTCCGCCCGTCCAGCGCGCGGCCAAGCCGCCCACCGTCCCGGCCACCGGGGCGACCCGCGCTCCCGCACGGGCAACGGGCCCCCAGGCCGGGGACGCTCCCGCCACCCCGTCCGTCCAGCGCGCGACCGCGCAGACGGCCCCGACCACCCCGGCCACCGTCCCGGCCACCGGGACGACGCCCGCTCCCGCACGAGCGGTCGCCCCGCAGGCAGGCACCGCTCCCGCGGTCCAGCGCGCGGTCGGGGAAGGGGACACGCCCGCGCCGCCCGTCGCTCCGACCACCGGGACGAACCACACTCCCGCACGCGCAACGACCGCTCAGGCAACCGCCGTTCCCGCGACCCCGCCCGTCCGGCGGGCGGCCACGGCGGCGGGCAGCACCAGCGCCGCCCCGGCCACGGGGACGGCGCGGACCCCCGCGCGAGCCACCGGCGCCGACGCGGGTGCCGTTCCCGTCCGGCGCGCGGCCGCCAGCAGCGCACCCGCCGCCCCGGCCGTCCAGCGCGCGACCGCGCAGACGACCCCGACCACGACGCCCGCCGCCCCGGCCACCGGGACGGCGCGCACGCCCGCGCGCACGACCGGCGACGCGGCGGCGACCTCCCCCGCGGCGGCCGCGCCCGTGCGTCCGGCGACGCCCGCGGCCGAGACCAGGGGTGCTTCGGCGGTGGGTCCCTCCCCGGCCCCGAGCACTCCTGCCGTCCAGCGGGCCGAGCCGGTGCACCCGGTCCGGCCCGCTGGAGACGGTGCCCTCGACAGCGCGTCCCCCGTTCAGCGGGCGACTCCGGTGCGCCCCGCCCCGGCCGTCGTCCGGCCCGTACGCGACGCGCTCCTCACGTCCGCCCGCGCCACGGCCGACGCGGCACCGCGCCGCCGGCTGTCGCCCGTCGGCATGCCCGCCCCGCAGGAGCGGACGGCGCCGTCGGCGCCGGTCCAGCGGAAGGCGGCCGCTCCGGTCGAGGCGACGCCTCCCGCCGCGCCGGCCGTCCCCACCGCGGCGGTCCCCGCACCGCCCCTCGACGTCCCGGGTCCGTCACCCCTCGACGGGCCCGGGACCCCCGCCGCCGACGCCGACGCCGCGGCCCGGCCCGGTCCCCCGGTACGCCGCTCCCGCCGCGCGCCGGGCGCCGACTGGAGTACGGCGGCGCCGACCGCCCCTGTCCGCAAGGGACTCGGGGCGCCGGTCCAGCGCGCCGAGTCGCACGTGCCCGCGACTCCGGCCGAGCCGCGGCCCCGCCGGTCGCCGATCGGTCCGCCGATCACTCCGGCGCAGGCGGCACCCGCCACGGCCCCGGCACCGAAGCCGCCCGTCGCACCGGCACCCGCGCAGGCACCCGCACCGGGCCCCACACCCGCACCGAACACCGAGCCCCAGGCGTCCGCGCCCCGGCCGGCGCCCCAGCCCGCTCCCCAGCCGGAGCTCCAGGCCGAGCCCGCCCCGGCTGCCACGGTTCGGCGCACCCCCGTGCCCGCCCCGGCCCCGACGCCCGCACCAGCGCCTCGCCCCACCGCCCCCCGTCCAGCGCATCGCCCTCCCCCGCGCCCGGACGACGGGGCCCGCGCCCCTGCCCCTGGCCACGGCGCGGCCCCTCGCTCCCCGCACCGCGCCCCCGCAGGCCGCCGCACCGGCCGCCGCCGCTCCTGCCGCCACGGCCGGGTCACCCGTAGCACCCGTCGCGCCCGTCACTCCGGTCAGCCCCATCGCCCCCGCCGCCCATGGTGGCCCCGGCGGGCCCGGCGCCCCCGCCGTCCAGCGGCTCGCCGCGACCCCCGTCGTACCCCTGACCCCGCCCCGCCCCGCGCAGCCGGTACGGACTCCGGTCGCCGCCCAGCCGGCCCCGGCCGTCGCCCCGGCGGCGCCCGTGGCGAGCCGGCCGGTGGTGGCGAGGGCCCTCGCGCCTGCGGCGGCGCCGCCGCAGGCCCCAGCGCCCGCACCCGCGCCCGTGACGCCCACCGCCCTCCCGCCCCGTACCGTGCAGCGCTCCGCCGAGGCGGCCGCCCGCCCGCAGGGGCCGGCTCCGGTGGCGGAGCAGGGCGCCGCGTCGCCCGCGCAGCTCGACGAGTTGGCCCGCCGGCTGGTCACGCCGCTCTCGCGGCTGCTGCGCGCCGAGTTGCGGGCCGACCGGGAGCGCGTCGGCCGCCTGCGTGACCACGGGCGCTGAGACCGCGCCGCCCACGGCCCCTTCGACCACCCTCCACCCTCCCCACCGAGTCCGAGAGAACTCCCATGCCCCAGCCCCTGGATCCCGCCTCCACCATCTTCTTCAGACTCACGATCGACGGTCAGGACCTCGGTCTGTTCAACGGCTGTGACGGTCTCGCCTCCGAGGTCGAGGTGGAGCAGCGCCACGAAGGCGGGAACAACGGCTTCGTCTGGCAGCTGCCCACCCGCGTCACGTTCTCCACCATCCGGCTCACCCGTCCGCTGACCCCGGACACCGCCCGGGTCGCCGCGTGGATCTCGTCGCTGGCCACGGGCATCACCCGCCCGACGGCGCAGATCGCCGCGCTGCGCGCCGACAAGTCGGTGGTGGCGCAGTGGGGTCTGGTGGAGGTGCTGCCGGTCCGGTGGACCGGGCCGAGCCTCGATCCGGGCAACCCGTCCGTGGCGACGGAGACCCTGGAGATCGCGCACCACGGCTTCACCGACGCGGGAGGGGCCTGAGATGGCCGCGCCCTCGGGCGGGAAGGCGGCGCGCGGTCTGTCGCGGGCCTCGTTGTCGATCCATCAGCCGCCGACGGACCTGGGCGGCTCGATGGGCGGCGCCATCGGCGAGGTGCGGTTCCAGTTCAACCCGGACCAGCTGCGGCTGAGCCGGTCGGCGGACTGGCACACCGAGCCGGCGGTCGCCTACACCCGGGGCGCGCCGCCGAAGTTCACGGGCAGCCGGCCAGCCTCGCTGGAGCTGGAGGTGTTCCTGGACGCCTCGGGGACGCCGAGTTCGACGGCGGTGCAGAACCAGGTGGAGCTGCTGCTGTCGTGCTGCGAGGTGACGGCGCAGAGCGTCGACTCCAAGGCGCCGAGCCCGCCGTGGGTGCGCTTCTCGTGGGGGTCGTTCTCGACGGTGCAGTTCGTCGCGTACGTGACGAACGTGTCGGCGACGTACACCCTGTTCAGTCCGAGCGGGGTGCCGATCCGCGCCACCTGTGCGCTGTCCCTGACCGAGGTGGCCTCGGAGACGAAGAAGCAGAACCCGACGTCGGGCGCGCTCTCCGCGCGCCGGGTGCACCGCACCGTCGCCGGGGACTCGCTCGCCTCCCTGGCGTGGCGGGAGTACGGCGACGCGACCCGGTGGCGGGTGATCGCCGAGGCGAACGGCATCGACGACCCGATGCGGCTGAGCCCCGGCACGGAGCTGCTGCTGCCGTCCGCCACCGAGATCCCGGCGGCGGTCCGTCCCCCCGTCCGGCCTGTCGTACCGACCTTCCCAGCGCAGTCATCGCCGACCGGGGGCGCAGCATGAGCGAGAAGACCTTCACCACCGTCCTGCACGTGCAGCTGGACGGGGTGACCCTCCCCGACGCGCTCGCGGTCCGGCTCACGGAGGGCTGGGTGGACGCGAGCGTCAACGTGCCGTCCGCCTTCCAGCTGACCTTCAGCGACAAGGACGGCACGCTGACGGAGAAGTTCCCCTTCCTGAAGGTGGGGGCGCTGGCGGTGCTGTCCCCGTTCACCGACGGGCGGCTCGGCGCGCCCATGCTGACGGGCGAGGTCACGGCGCTGGAGACGGACGCCGCGCCGACGCTCGGGCGGTACCTGATCGTGCGCGGGTACGACCCGGGGCACCGGCTGCTGCGCAACCGCCGGGTCGAGGGCTATCCGAACATGACGGCCTCGGACATCGTGCGGAAGGTGGCGGCGCTGAACCGGGTGCCGCTCGGGCGGGTCGACGCGACGCCGACGGTCTACGAACTGGCGACCCAGCCGAACATCACGGACTGGGACTTCCTGTCCCGGCTCGCCCAGGCGAACGACGTGCGCCTGTCGGTCGACCAGGCGGGCCGGCTCACCTTCGCCGCCCTCCCGCCGGCCTCGTCCGCGCCCGCCGACACGACGCCGGCCGCGCAGAGCCCGTACGTCCTGGACTTCGGGCACAACACGCTGCACAGCCGGGTGTCGGTGACGGCCGCGGGTCAGGTGGGCCGGGTCGACGTGCGGGGCTGGGACCCGCGGACCCGGCAGGCGCTGTCCTCGCCGACGCCCGCGCTGGCCAGCACGGAGATCGTCTCGGACATCACTCCGGCGCAGCTCGCCGCGCCCTTCGGGACGGCCGAACTCACGCTGGCGGACCGCCCGTTCACCACGCAGTCCGAGGTGCGGCAGGCGGCGCGGGCGCTCGCCGACGACGTCACCGGCTCCTTCGCGGAGGTGGAGGTGGCCGTGACCGGGAACCCGGAGCTGAAGCCGGGGCAGCCGGTGGCGGTGAGGGGCGCCGGGTTCCCGTTCGAGGGGCGCTACACGGCGACCGGGGTGCGGCACGTCTTCGCCTCGGGGCGGCAGTTCACGTCCTGGCTGACCGTGTCGGGGCGCCAGTTCCGTTCGCTGTACGGGACGGCCGCGAGCGGCGGCGAGGCGGCGCCGGCGATGCCCGGCGTGGCGGTCGCGCTGGTCACCAACACCAAGGACCCGCTGTCGCTGGGCCGGGTCCGGCTGCGCTTCCCGTGGCTGTCGGAGACGTACGAGAGCGACTGGTGCCGGGTCGCCCAGCTGGGCGGGCGCGGCGGCGGCGGGCTGATGCTGCCGGAGGTCGACGACGAGGTGCTGTGCGCCTTCGACCGGGGCTCGCTGGAGCACCCGTACGTGCTGGCCGGGCTGTACAACGGCGTCGACAAGCACACCCCCGCGACCGATCGGGTGCCGCCGGTCGACCCGACCAGCGGCAAGGTCCAGTGGCGTGCCCTCACCTCCCGCACCGGGCACACGGTGGAGCTGAGGGAGGAGGGCGGCAGCCGGACCCGCGCCTCGCACGGCATCCGGCTGCGCACCGCGCAGGGCAAGTTGAGCATCGAACTCGACGAGGCCCGGACGACGCTCACCGTCGACAGCGACGGCACGGTGACGATCAGCGGCGCCCGGGGGGTGACGGTGGATTCGGGGGCCGATCTCACGCTGTCCGCGGCGGGGCGGATCAGCCTCAAGGCGGGGCTCGGGGTCGACATCAGCGCGACCCTCGGGGTCGACATCAAGGCGGGTCCGAAGTTCAAGGTGTCGGCGCTGACGCAGGCGGTGATCAACTCGCCCTCCCTGATCACCGCGACCGTGCCGATGCCCAACCCGGTCGTCGCGAACCTGCCGTTCTGATGCCCGCCCCGCAGAGATCCGGCGCGTCCGGAGAGAGGACCGTTCCATGAGTGAGCATTTCGTCGGCGCCGGGTGGGCCTTCCCCCTGCGCACCGGCCCGAGCGGGTCGATCGCGCTCGTGCGGCGCGACCGGGAGATCGAGGAGTCGATGCGGCTGGTGCTCGCGACCGCGCCGGGCGAGCGGCCGATGCGGCCCGAATTCGGCTGCGCGGTGCACGAGTTGGTCTTCGCCCCGGTGAACGACGCGACGACGGGGCGGATCCGGTACGAGGTGCTCACCTCGCTGGAGCGCTGGGAGCCGCGCATCCAGGTGGAGGAGGTCACGGTGACCCCGGCCCCGGGGGATCCGGCCACGCTGCACATCGACGTCCGCTACCGGGTGCGGGGCACCAACAACCCGCGCAACCTCGTCTTCCCCTTCTACGTGATCCCCTCCGAGGACTGAAAGAGCCATGGCCCTGCCCGCACCCCATCTCGACGACCGCCGCTTCCAGCAGTTCGTCGACGACGCCAAGCGCTACATCCAGCAGGCGTGCCCCGAATGGACGGACCACAACGTCTCGGACCCGGGCGTCACGCTCGTCGAGGCCGTCGCGCACATGGCCGACCAGCTGGTCTACCGCCTCAACCGGGTCCCGGAGAAGAACCACCTGGCCTTCCTCGACCTCCTCGGCATCACCCTCTTCCCGCCGGCCGCGGCCCACGCCGACGTCACGTTCCGGCTGTCGGCGCCGCAGGCCGAGCCGGTGCTGCTGCCGGCCGGCACCGAGGTCTCGACCGGGCGTACGGAGACGGAGGAGGCGGTCGTCTTCGCCACCACCGACGATCTGACGGTGGTCCCCTGCGAGCTGGCCCGTTTCCTGCGGCAGCCGGCCGACGCCACGCCGGAGGACCGGACCCAGGACGTGCTCGGCGGCTCCGACGTGCCCGCGTTCTCCCCGCTGCCGGCCGTCGGCGACCTGCTGCTCTTCGGCCTGTCGGCGGCGGTCCCCGGCTGCGTCCTGGTGCTCGGCCTGGACAGCCGGGTGGACGGCGTGGGCGTGGACCCGCGGATGCCGCCGCTGGTGTGGGAGGCGTGGACGGCGACGGACGGCTGGGTCGGCTGCGAGGTCGACGAGGACACCACGGGCGGCCTCAACCGGCCCGGCGAGGTGGTGCTGCACGTCCCCGCCGGGCACGCGGTCTCCCGGCTGGGCCGGCACGAGGCGGGTTGGGTGCGCTGCCGGATCGTGCCGGCGGCCGAGGGCCAGCCCGCGTACAGCGAGTCGCCGACGGTCCGCGCGGCGAGCGCCTTCACCATCGGCGGTACGGTGCGTGCGGCGCACGCGGAGACCGTGCGGGACGAATCGCTGGGCGCGTCGGAGGGCGTGCCGGGGCAGCGGTTCCGGCTCAGCCACGCGCCGGTCGTGAACCGGCCGCCGATGGTGCTCCGGATCGCCGAGCACACGGACGGTCCCGGCGCCGGGCGGCAGGACGGCGAGGCCCCGGGGGGCGCCCCCGCCGTGGACGGCGACGCGGAGACGGGCTGGCGCGAGTGGACGCTCGTCCCCGACTTCGCGTCCTCCCGCCCCCGCGACCGGCACTTCACCCTCGATGCGACGACCGGAGAGATCGCCTTCGGCCCGAGCGTGCGGCAACCGGACGGCACGCTGCGCCAGTTCGGGGCCGTCCCGTCGAAGGGCGCGGCGATCCACGTGGCCCGGTACGGCACCGGGGGCGGCCGGGCCGGCAACGTCGCGCGCTCCGCGATCAGCGTCCTGCGCAGCTCCATCCCGTACATCGCCCGGGTCGAGAACCGTGAGGCGGCGCGCGGCGGGGTGGACGGCGAGACCGTCGAGGAGGCCAGGCTGCGCGCGCCGATCGCGCTGCGCGCCCAGGAGCGGGCGGTCACCGCCCGCGACTACGAGGAGCTGGCCCGCCGGGCCGCGCCCGAGGCCGCGCGGATCGCCTGTCTGGCGGCGGACGCGGCGGAGGCCGGGGACAACGCGGTGCGGGTGCTCGTGGTGCCGCAGGCGGTGCCGGACCGGGGCGGCCGGCTGCGCTTCGAACAGCTCGTGCCCGGGGAGGAGTTGCTGGGCCGGGTGACGGACTTCCTGGACGAGCGGCGCCCGCTGGGCACCCGGCTCGCGGTCGGCCCGCCGTTCTACCAGGGGGCGACGGTGGTCGCCACGCTGCACGCCTTCCGGGCCGTCAAGACCGAGAAGGTGCGGTCCGACGCGCTGGACGCGCTCTACGCGTACCTCGATCCGCTGACCGGCGGCGTGCACGGCGAGGGCTGGCCGTTCGGGCGCCCGCTGCGGGCCGGGGAGATCTTCGCGGCGCTCCAGCGGGTGCCGGGCGTGGAGCTCGTCGACGAGGTGCTGCTCCACCCGGCCGACCCGCTGACCGGGCGCAGGGGCGAGGCGACGGACCGGATCGAACTGGGCCCGTCCGCGCTGCTGTTCCCGTTCGACCACCACGTCCGCGTGATCGAGGCGCGGTGAACGGCCCGCGGTACGGCGTGACGGGCTCCGCGCGGGGGACGGTGCCGGGCCTGGCGACTCCGTATCCGCTGGGCGAGGCGCTGCCCGCGGTGTACGCGGAGGACGACTTCGGGCGCCGGTTCGTGTCCGGCCTCGACGTGGTCCTCGCGCCCCTCTTCAACGTGCTGGACTCGCTGGAGGCGTACTTCTCGCCCGCGCTCGCCCCGGCCGACTTCGTCGACTACCTGGCGACCTGGGTCGGCGCCGAACTCGACGGCTCCGAACCGCTGGAGACCCGTCGGCGCGCGGTCGCCGCGGCCGTCGCGCTGCACCGGGTGCGCGGCACCCGACGCGGCCTCGTGGCGGCGGTCCGGCTCGCCTTCGGCACCGCTCCGGAGGTCGTCGAGAGCGGCGGGGCGCACTGGTCGGCGCGCCCGCTCGGCCCGTTCCCCGGCGCGTCCGTGGCCGGGCTGCACGTCATCCTCCGGGTCGCCGACCCGGCCGCCGTGGACCCGTACCGGCTGCGCGCGGTCGTGGCGGCCGCCCGTCCGGCCCATCTTCCGTTCACCACCACGGTGACCACCGCTTCCGCCCCTGAAGGAGCCTCCACCCCATGAGCGACACCGGCAACACCCGCCCCTGCCCGGACTGCGCCCGTCCGGTCCGGGCGGCGGACCAGTCCTTCTGCGACGCGTGTGGCGCGTTCCTGCGCTGGGACACGCCCTCGGCGCGTCCGGCGACGACGGGTTCCGGCGAACCGGCGGCCCCGGCCGGGGAGCCGGGCCGTGGCGGTGCGGGCACGGCCACGGCCACGGGCGCGACGGCCTCCGAGGCCGCCACGGCACCGCTGCCCGCGGTGCGGGACGCCGAAGACGCCAGGGACGCCAGGGACGAAGCGAACACCGTGGTCTCCGTGGACGCCGCGGACGGCGGGGACACCGAGGCCGGGGCAGGGGCGGCTCCGGCCGCCGGTGCCCCGGCGGCCGCGTCCCCGTCCGCACGGACCCCGGCCCCGGCGGGCCCCGCGACCGCCTCCGACGACACGCCCGAGGCGTCGGCGGCGCCCGAGGCGGTCGCGAGCCAGGCGGCGACCGGCCCCACCCCGGCCCCGGTCACGCCGACCCCCGCTCCCGCCCCCGGCCCCTCCGACACCGTCGTGCGCGCCCTCCTCGTCCCCGTACCGGAGAGCGGCCCCTCCGCCCCGGCCGCCGTGCTGCCGGGGCGGCCGGACGCGCCGCGCCCCACGGTGCGGGCCGCCGAGGCGCCCGTGGTCGCGCAGGGCGGTGCGCCGTGCGGGGCCTGCGGGACCGCCAACTCCCCCGGCCGGCACTTCTGCCGGTTCTGCGCGACGCCCCTGGTCGCCCGGCCGGCGACCGAGGCCGAAGGCCCGTACGCCGGGCAGCGTCCGCGGCTCGCCCGGGACCGTTCGCGCTGGATCGTGCGGGCCCTGGCGACGGCCGCCGTGGTCGCCCTGCTCGTCGGCGGGATCATCGGCGGGCCGCCCGCCGCCCGTGCGGTGCAGGACCACTTCGCCGACCGGGCCCCCGTCCACCCGGCCGCCTGGCGCGCCTCGCACGCGGCGCCGAAGCAGGGCGCCTCGATGGCGGGCGACGGCTACTCCAACACCTGGTGGGGCACGGGATACGCGGGCGACTCGGCCGGCCAGTACCTGGAGGCGCTGTTCGGCGAGCCGACCGACCTGCTGGCGGTGCTGATCACCCCCGGCAGCGGGAAGAACACCACCCGGGCCGACGGCCAGGCGACCCCGCGCACCTTCGACCTGGTGGTCACGGACTCGGGGGGCGAGACGCACGTCTCGCAGCACCGGATCAACGACGGCGGCACCCAGAAGATCGAGCTGCGGGTGCGGGACGCCGTGTCGGTGCGGCTCGTGGTGCGCACGGCGTGGCGGGCGGACCCGAGCCGTCAGGTGGCGGTCGCGGAGCTGGAGTTCTTCGGCCGTTCCTTCTCCTGAGGTCCGGCCGTGAACGGCCGCGTTCCGGGACCGGTCTTCAGGGCCACGCAGAGCCAGTGGTGGGTCGCGCCCGCCGTCGGCTCGGCGGGGCCCGAGGCCGGCGCGGCGGCCTCGGCCGCGAGTTCCCAATAACGGGCGATCAGCGGGTCGGCGCCGCGGATCATGAGTCCGGCGAGGCGGCTCCGGAAGCCGCGGGTGTCCCGTACGCCGAGCGCGGCGGCGTAGGCGGCGACGAAGCAGTCGAGCGCCTCGCCCGCGGCGGGCGGCCGGCCCGCCCGCACCTGGGTCGCCGCGAGGGCGTAGGCCTCGCCCAGGCCCTCGTAGAGCACGGCGGGCCGGTGGTCGAGGCCGGCCAGGTGGACGACGGGCGCGGGCGCCCGGGCGACGAGTTCGTGCAGGCGGGCGAAGGCGAGCACCTGGGCGGGCGTCGGGTCCCCGGGAGGGTCGGGGACGGCGACGCCGACGATCGCGGCGGCGAGCCGGGACGGCATCCGCACGGGCAGCGTGCGGCGCCAGAAGCGGGCCAGGGCCGTGGTGTCGGGCGGTACGGGCACGGCCCCGAGCAGCCGCAGCCGTTCCGCCCGCTCCTCGGCGGTGCAGTCCCGGAGGAGCCGCAGCGAGGCCTCCTGCCAGCGCAGGGCGGCGAGCCGGCCGCCGACCTCCCGCAGGCGTCCCGCGACGACGTCCTCCAGGGCGTCGTCGCGGTCGAGCACCCGGCCGACGTCCGGGACGGGCAGGTCGAGGGTGCGCAGGGCGCGGATCAGCCGGATCCGGTCCAGGGCCTCGGGCCCGTACCGCCGGTGGCCGCCGCCGCTGCGGCCGGCCTCCGGGACCAGTCCGCGGTCGGAGTAGAAGCGGACGGTCTTGACGGTGACGCCCGCGCGCTCGGCGAGCTCCCCGATGCTCCACAGCTCCTCTGCGGACACGACACGAACCCCCCGTCGTCGCGGACCCCCAGGCTAGCCTCCGCCCCCCGTCCCGCTTGAACCTCCCCCGGGGGGAGTTCCTACCGTTCCCGCGTCCGCCGGGAGTCGGGCGGGAACGCGAGGAGACGAGACGATGACCGCTTTCGTGTTGGTGTCGGGCCCCTTCACCGGGGGCTGGGTGTGGCGGGAGGTCGCCGGGCGGCTGCGGGCGGCGGGGGCCGAGGCCCTTCCGCTGTCCTTGACGGGGATGGGGGACGGCCCCGCCGGGGGGCCGGAGACGGACCTGGAGACGCATGTCGCGGACGTGGTGCGGGCGGTCGACGCCTGTGGCGCGGCCGAGGTGGTGCTCGTCGGGCACGACTACGGCATCCATCCGGTGCTCGGCGCCGCCGACCGGCGGCCGGGGCGGGTGGCGCGGGTGGTGTACCTGGACTCCGGGATGCCGGGGGACGGGGACGCGGCGCTCGCCCTCGCGCCCGAGGGGACCGTGGCGCGGGACGGGTTCGTGGCGCCGCCGTCGGGCGAGGGGTGGGCGCGGTGGGGCAGCCTGGACGGGATTCCGGCGGAGGCCCTGGACCGGCTGGACCGGCTCGCCGTGCCGCAGCCGGAGCGGACGCTGACCCAGCCGCTGCGGCTGGCCGGCGCTCCCTTCGACCGGCCGACGACCGGGGTGCTGTGCACGGCGAACGGCTCCGGGATCGCGATGGTCGAGATGCTGGTGGCCTCGGGGCCGCCGGCGTTCCGGGTGCTGGCCGATCCGAGGGTGGGCTTCCTCGAACTGGCCACCGGGCACTGGCCGATGCTCTCGGCCCCCGGCGACCTCGCCGAGGCGCTGCTGCGGGCGGCCGCGGACGAGGGGCACCGGGTGGAGGCGCCGGAGCACGAGGCCTGGCCCGCGCACGCGGGCGCCTTCCTCCTGGACGTCCCGGAGCGGCCGCGGGACCGCAGGGGCCGGGTCGACCTGCACCTGCCGGAGGCCGAGGGCCCGCGCCCGGCGGTGCTGTTCGTGCACGGCGGGCCGGTCCCGCCCGACCGGCGGCCCACGCCGAGGGACTCGCCGACCCTGCTCGGCTACGCCCGGTACGTGGCGGGCCTGGGCGCGGTCGGGGCGACCCTGGACCATCGCCTCCACGACCTGGCGGACTACCCGCGCGCGGCGGAGGACCTCGCCGAGGCGGTCGATCTGGTCCGTGCCGACCCGCGCGTGGACGGGGACCGGATCGCCCTGTGGTTCCTGTCGGCCGGCGGCCTCCTCTCGGCGGACTGGCTCGCGGCGCCGCCGCCCTGGCTCCGGGCCGTGGCCCTGAGCTACCCGGTCCTCGCGCCGCCGTCGACGTGGCGTGCGGTGCACCCGCGGTTCCGGCCGGTCGGGGCGGTGGCGGCGGCGAGCCCGCCGATCGTGCTCTCCCGGGCGGGCCTGGAGCACGAGGTGTTCGCGACGGCGGTGGAGGAGTTCCTGGTCGCCGCCGGGGAGGCGGGCGCCGAGCTCGACCTCGTCGAGGTGCCGCTCGCCCGCCACGGCTTCGAGACCCTGGACCACACGGAGGAGACCCGCGCGGCCGTGGCCCGCGCGACGCGTGCGGTGCTCGGGCGGCTGCTGCCGACGGCGGACTGAACCGGCGGCGAGCCGGCCGGCCGGTCCGGGGCGGGGCGGGGGCGGTGCGGGGGCGGGGCGGGGGTTCAGGTGCGCCGGTCGGTGAGCGGACCCCGTTCCTGATCGAAGCATGCAATGCGCGTTTGCACATATAGCGCGTCTGCAATTATTGTGGAGGCACGTAAACAGCTCACTCAAGCACGTACGGAAGGGTTGAGCCATGCCGCTCGCACTCCTCGCCCTGGCCATCGGGGCCTTCGGGATCGGCACCACCGAGTTCGTGATCATGGGCGTGCTGCCCCAGGTCGCCGGCGATTTCGGTGTCTCCATCCCCACCGCCGGCCTGCTGGTCACCGGTTACGCGCTCGGCGTGGTCATCGGCGCGCCGGTGCTGACCGTCCTGGGCAACAAGGTGAGCCGCAAGCGGATGCTCATGGTGCTGATGGGGCTCTTCGTGGTCGGCAACCTGGTCTCCGCGCTCGCCCCGAGCTTCGGGCTCATGCTGACCGGCCGGGTCATCGCCTCACTGGCGCACGGCTCGTTCTTCGGGATCGGCTCCGTCGTCGCGGCCGGGCTGGTCGCCCCGGACAAGAAGGCCGGCGCCATCGCCACCATGTTCACCGGCCTGACCGTCGCCAACATCGTCGGCGTACCGCTCGGCACCTTCATCGGGCAGGCCGCCGGCTGGCGCGTCACCTTCGCGATCGTCGCCGCCCTCGGCGTGGTAGGACTGCTCGGCATCGCCCGGCTCGTGCCCGCCATGCCCCGCCCCGAGGGCGCCCACCTGCGCCGGGAGCTCACCGCCTTCCGCAACCCGCAGGTGCTGCTCGCCATGGCGATGACCGTGCTCGGCTTCGGCGGCGTCTTCGCCGCGATCACCTACATCGCCCCGATGATGACCGAGGTCGCCGGCTACTCCGAGGGCGCGATCACCTGGCTGCTCGTCCTCTTCGGCGTCGGCATGTTCGCCGGCAACCTGATCGGCGGCCGGTACGCCGACCGCGCCCTGATGCCCCTGCTGTACGTCACCCTGGGCGGGCTCGCGACCGTCCTCGCCCTCTTCACCCTGATCGCCGGCGACAAGATCCTCGCCGCCGTCGCGATCACCCTGATCGGAGCCCTCGGCTTCGCCACCGTGCCGCCGCTGCAGAAGCGCGTCCTCGACCAGGCCCACGGCGCCCCGACCCTGGCCTCCGCCGTCAACATCGGCGCCTTCAACCTGGGCAACGCGCTCGCCGCCTGGCTCGGCGGCATCGTGATCGCCCGCGGCTTCGGCTACACCTCACCGAACTGGGTCGGCGCCGCCCTCGCCGCGGCCGCCCTCGGCCTCGCCTTCTGGTCCGCCGCGCTGGAGCGCCGCGCCCCGGCGGCGGCGCCCGCGGGTACCGAGACCGCCGCCCGCGTCGCCGTACACCACTGATCCCCCGCCCTCATCCCCTGTCCCCCTCTCCCCCCTCTCCCCCCTATCCCCCCTATCCCCCCTATCCCCCCTATCCACCGCAAGGAAAGCCCCACCATGAGCCTCACCCTCCACGACGCCGAGACCCTGATCACCGCCGCCCGCCGGGCCGCCGACACCGCCGGGGTCACGGTCAGCGTCACCGTCCTCGACGCCGGCGGCCACCTGCTCGCCTTCCGCCGTGACGACCGCGCCGTGCTGATCTCCGGCGAGACCAGCACCCGCAAGGCGTACACCGCGCTCCAGCTGAACGCGCCCACCGCCGACCTGGTCGACCTCGTCAAGCCCGACGGGCCGTTCCACTCGCTGCCCACCGCGCTCGACCGGCCGCTGCTCTTCATCGCCGGCGGCGTGCCCGTGCACCGCGAGGGACGGCTCGTCGGGGCCCTCGGCATCGGCGGCGGGGCCCCCGAGCAGGACCACTCCTTCGCGGTCGCGGCCCTCGCCGCGACGGACGGACTCGGCTGACCGGTCCCGGACCCCGGGCCGTACGGCCCGCCCCTCCGCATCAGGCGGAGGGGCGGGCCGTTTCCGTGTCCCGAAGGGCCCCGAAGGTCGGTCGACGAAGACCACGGGGGCGCTCCGGGCCCCTTCCCGCCCCCGGAGCCGCCCCCCGTCCGTCACACCCGTCGCAGTGCGCCGTCGGTGCGCAGGTCGGTGAGGGTGGGGTAGCCGTCGACGGCCATGATCAGGTCGGTTTCGGCGAGCAGGGAGCGCAGGACGTGGACGATGCCGTCGGTGCCGCCGAGGGCGGCGCCGTAGGCGTAGGGGCGGCCGATGCCGACGGCGGTGGCTCCGAGGGCGAGGGCCTTGATCACGTCGGCGCCGGTGCGGATGCCGGAGTCGAACAGGACGGGCAGGCCGTCGGCGGCGGCGACCACGTCCGGGAGGGCGTCGAGGGCGGGCAGTCCGCCGTCGGCCTGCCGGCCGCCGTGGTTGGAGCAGTAGACGCCGTCCACGCCGCCGTCCCGCGCGCGGCGCACGTCCTCGGGGTGGCACAGGCCCTTGAGGACGATCGGCAGGTCGGTCAGCGAGCGCAGCCAGGGAAGGTCGTCCCAGGTCAGGGGGTTGCCGAAGATGCCGGTCCATTCCAGGACGGCGGCCTGCGGATCCTCCTCCGGGGACTTGGCGAGGCGGGCGCGGAAGACGGGGTCGGAGGTGTAGTTGGCGAGGGCGTGGCCGCGCAGCTGGGGGAAGTTGCCGGTGGCGAGGTCGCGGGGGCGCCAGCCGGTGAGCCAGGTGTCGAGGGTGATCACGATGCCCCGGAAGCCGGCCGCCTCGGCCCGGTGCACCAGGCTCTCCGCCAGGGCCCGGTCGGTGGGGGTGTAGAGCTGGAAGAAGCCCGGGGTGTCGCCGAGTCCGGCGGCGACGTCCTCCAGCGGATCCACGCTCAGCGTGGAGGCGATCATCGGGACCCCCGTCCGGGCGGCGGCCCGGGCGGTCGCCAGATCGCCGTGCCCGTCCTGCGTGCACAGACCGATCACACCGACCGGCGCCATGAACAGCGGGGAGGGCAGCGTCGTCCCGAACAGGTCGACCGACAGGTCGCGCTGCGCGGCGCCGACCATCATCCGGGGCACCAGCCCCCACCTGCGGAAGGCCTCCGTGTTCGCCCGCTGCGTGTGCTCGTCACCCGCACCCCCGGCCACGTACGACCACACCGACGGCGGCAGCGCGGCCCGCGCCCGCTCCTCCAGCCCGGCGAAGGTCATCGGGAACGCGGGCAGGGTGCCGAAGAGCCCGGCCAGGTAGATCTCGTTCTGGTAGTCGCCGAACCGCTGGGTCATCGCGCGTCTCGTCCTTCCGCCGGTCTCCGCTGTGCGGCGAAACTACCGCCCGGTACCCGCGGAGGGCCATGGCCCGGGACGGCGGGCCGTGACGTGGCGCGGGAGGTCAGGCGGCGAGGGCCTGCGCGAGCTCCTGGCGCAGGACGATCGCGTTCAGGCGGATCGCGAACGGGACGGCGTCGGTCATCTCCAGGGCGCCGACGGCCGCCTTGTCGAGGCCGATGGTGACGTCGATGCAGAACGCGATGGCGTACATGTGACCGCCCGTCTCCTCGTCCTGGAGGGCGAAGAACAGGTCCCGGTAGTAGCGGGTGCGGTCGGCGCCCTCCTCGTAGTACGAGAGTCCCGGCAGGCCCTCCTGGGCGGCGAGGCCCGTGAAGGCCTCGACGAGTTCGCGCTCGACGGTGCCCCAGAAGGACGCCTGCGCCGACTCGGGCGGCAGGGCCTGGCGGACCGCCTCCTTGAGGGAGAGCACCATGACGAGGACGGGGGCGTGTTCCTGGAGCCCCCAGCCGCGGACCATCCGCACGATGCCGCTGTCGGGGATCGCCTCGGCGGCGGCGCGGATGTGGTCGAAGTCGTAGTTGACGGTGGCGGGGGCGATGGCCTCCTGGAAGGCGTGGCCGAGGGCCTGCGCCTGGGCGAGGTGGGCGGGGCCCACCTCGATGACCGTCTTGAAGCTGGCGGCCAAGAGTCCTCCTTAAACAATCTGTTGATCGAGGAGGGTCAGTATGACCCAGCGCACGGCGGGTGGCCCAGGAGGGTCCGGGCGTAGCCTGGAAGGACCATGTGCGCCTCCGTGATCCCGCGCGGGCCGGGTGCCACCGCCTGGGCACCGGAGACGGTGACCACCGCCCCGTACAACGCCCAGACGCCGTCGGCGGCCCTGACCGAAGCGGTCACCCCCGCCGAGGCCCTCTTCGTGCGCGGCCACTTCGGCGTGCCGCGCACGGCGCCCGCCGCGTGGCGGCTGCGGATCGACGGCGCGGTGCGCGGCCCGTTCGCGCTCGGGTACCCGGAGCTGCTCGCCCTGCCGCACACGGAGCTGGACATGGTCCTGGAGTGCGCGGGCAACGGCCGCGGCCTGATGACGCCCCGGCCGCCCGGACTGCCCTGGGGGCAAAGGGCGGTCGGCTGCGCGCGGTTCGCGGGTGTGCCGTTCCGGCTGCTCGCCGAGCGGGCCGGGGTCGACCCGGCGGTCGTCGAGTTCGTCTTCACCGGGGCCGACTCCGGCCCCGTCCACGGCCGCCGCACGCCCTTCGCCCGCAGCCTGCCGCTCCCCGTCGCCCTGCATCCGGACACCCTGCTCGCCACCCGCATGGACGGCGCGCCGCTCACCCCCGAACACGGCGCGCCGGTCCGGCTGGTGGTCCCCGGGCGGTACGCGGTGGCGGACGTCAAGTGGCTGGTCGGGGCGCGGGCGGTCACCGAACCCTTCACCGGGGTGTTCCAGACCGAGGAGTACGTGTACGTCGACGCGGACGGCACCGGCCGCGGGCCGGTGGCCGGGCTGCGGGTCAAGTCCCTGATCACGGCGCCCGAACCGGACGAGGACCTGCGGCGGGGCCGGGAGACGGTGGTGCGCGGCCGGGCCTGGTCGGGCGACGGGGTGCCGGTGCGGCGGGTCGAGGTGCGGACCGTGCACGAAGACGCCCCCGACGATCCGGAGGGACCTTCGGGGCGATGGCGGGACGCGGGGCTCGCCGAGCCCTCGGGCCCGTACGCCTGGACCGGCTGGTCCTGCCGGTGGACGCCGGACTCCCCCGGACGCTACCGGGTGTTCGCGCGGGCCACCGACGCGGCCGGCGCCGTCCAGCCGGAGCGGGCGGAGTGGAACGCCCGCGGCTACGGCTGCAATCCGGTGGCCTCGGTCGACGTCGTCGTGGTCTGAGGGCGGCGGGCACCGTGCACGAGATCGAGGTCCTGACCACGGCGTCGCTCGGCGACAGCAGCTACCTCCTGGTCAGCGGCGACGAGGCCGCCCTGGTGGACCCGCAGCGCGACAGCTGGGCGCTGACGGAGTCCTGCGCCGAGCGGGGGGTGCGCATCCGCTACGTCCTGGAGACCCATGTCCACAACGACTACGTCTCCGGCGCCCTGGAGGTGCGCGCGGCGACCGGCGCCACCGTGGCCGGCCCGGCCCGCGCCCCGTACGCCTTCGACCACCTCCCGCTCGCCGAGGACGACGAGCTCACGGTCGGCGACGTCACCGTGCGGGCGATGGAGACCCCCGGGCACACGGCCGAGCACACCGCGTACCTGGTCCTGGACGAGCCGGGGGCACCGCCGGCCGCCGTGTTCACCGGGGGCAGCCTGCTCGTCGGCGGCGCCGGCCGCACCGACCTGTCGGGCGCGGGCCGCACCGAGGAGCTGGCCCGCGCCCAGTTCCGCTCGCTGCGGCGGCTCGCGCTGCTGCCGGACGCGACCCGGGTGCTGCCGACCCACGGCGCGGGCAGCTCCTGCGCCGCGGGGCCCGTGCCGGGCGGCCCGGACCGTACGACGACGGTGGGGGCGGAGCGGCGGGGCAACCCGGCGCTCGGGCCGCCCGACGAGGAGCGGTACCTCGCCGAGCGGGCCACGGGCCTGCCGCCGTACCCCGCGTACTACCGGCACATGGCGCCGATCAACCGCTCCGGGCCCGCCGTCCTCGGCGGGCCGCCGGTGCCCCGCCCGCTCTCCCCGGCGATGGTCGCCGGGCTGACCGGGGAGGGCGCGCAGGTCCTCGACGCCCGCGACCGCCTGGCCTTCGCGGCGGGACACCTGCCGGGTGCGCTCTGCGAGGAGCTGGACGAGCGCTTCGCGCGCCTGGTCGCCGAGGTCGTACCGTTCGGGACGCGGCTGGTACTGGTCCTGCCGGGCCCCTCCGCCGGGGGCGCGGCGGCCGAGGAGGCCGTGGTCCAGCTGCTGCGGATCGGGTACGAGAACGTGGCCGGCGTCCTCGCGGGCGGCGTCGACGCGTGGCGGGCCGCGGGCCGGGCGGTGCGCTCCTTCCCCACGGCGGACGCGTCCGAGCTGGCCGCACGGCTCGGCGGGGTGCGGGTGCTGGACGTGCGGCCGGAGCGCCCCGAGGGCGGGATCCCGGGCACGCTCCACGTCCCGCTGCCCGAACTCCCCCGCCGGGTCGCGGAGTTGCCGCGCGACCGGGAGATCTGGACGGTGTGCGGCAGCGGCCGGCTGGCCACGATCGCGGCGAGCCTGCTGGACCGGGCGGGCCTGGCGGTGCGAGCGGTGACCAGCGGCGGGGTGCGGGACCTTCGGCCGTCCCGGCGACCCCCGGGTCAGCCGATCGGCTGACCCGAGGGGCCCCGGGGTGGCCGGAGCATGGGACACGGGCTGCCCCTCCGCCCCGCCGGCCCCGCCCCGTCTCGCCCCAGGAGTCCCGCCGATGAACCGTCACCGCGCCCTCGCCGGGCTGGCCGCCGCCGTCGCCCTGCTGGCGGGCTGCGCCCAGGGCGGCGAGCGGGCCGCCGCCGGGCCCGCCACGGCGTCGCCGTCCCCCGGTGCCGCCTCCCCTTCCGCCCCCTCCCCTTCCGTCCCCTCCCCGTCGGCCCCCTCCCCGTCGGCCGCGTCCCCGGGGGCGCCCGCCCCGGCCGGCACGCTGCTCGTCGCCGACTTCGGCGCGGACACGGTCACCTTCGTCGACCCGGCGCGCGGCCCGGTGGCCTCCGTGCGGGTGGGCACCGCGCCGTACGGGCTCGCGGTCGGCGCCGACGGCCGGGCCTGGGTCGCGACCGCCGAGGGCGTGGCCGTCGTGGACACGGCCGCCCGGACCCGCCTCGCCCTCGTCCCGTACCGGACGGCGACCGGTCCCGTCACCACCGGCGAGTACCGGGGCGGCGGCATGGGGATCGCGCTGTCGCCCGACGGACGCCGGGCGTACGTGGGCGTCAACGTGCCCGGCGGGAACGGCACCCTGGAGGTGATCGACACGGCAGCCCTGGAGGTCACGGACGCCGTGCCGGTCGGGCGGCGCCCCTTCGACGTGGACGTGGCGCGCGACGGCTCGGAGGTCTACGCCACGGACCACGACTCCTTCGACGTGACCGCGGTCCGCGCCGACACCCTGCGCGCGCCGGATCGAGGTGGCCCCGTACGGGACGGAGGGCGGGCTCGGCTCCTGGCTGAAGCCGCACTACGCGGCCGTGCGTCCCTCGGACGGGCGGCTGCTGCTGCCCTTCGAGGGCGAGCGGCTCGTCGTCCTGGACCCGCGGACCGGTCGCTCCACGGTCGAGCCGATGACGGCGGACACGCATCAGCACGGCGTCGCGGTCACCCCCGACGGCACCCTCCTCGTGGTCGGCACCGGTCCCATCGACCCGTCCGCCGACCGGGGCCCGTCCCTGACCGTCCGCGCGCCGGACGGCCGCGAGCGCGTCGTCCCGCTGGACGGCCCGCACGAGGACGTCGCCGTCTCGGCGGACGGCCGTACCGCCTACGTCACGGGCGGCTTCACCCGGGACGGCTTCTGGGACGGCCTGACGGTCGTCGACCTCGCCGACGGCTCGACCCGCCGGCTGGCGGCCGGCGCGCGCCCCCTGGGGATCGCGGTGCTCTGAGCACCGGCTGTCGGCGCCATGGTGTTGGCTGGCAGGCGCAACGAGTCCCGGCCCGAGGAGCGTCCATGACCGCCGCCCACCGCAACACCCAGCCGCCGCCCGCGCAGGCCTCCCTCGGCGCGGGGGTGGTCGTCACCGACGCCGCCGGGCGGGTGCTGCTCGGCCTGCACCGCTCCGGCGTCTGGGAGCTCCCCGGCGGCAAGGTCGACCCGGGCGAGTCGATCGAGCGGGCGGCGGTGCGCGAACTGGCCGAGGAGACCACGCTCGTGGCCGTCGAGGCCGACGCCCGGGTCATCGGGCTCGTCCTGGACACCCAGACCTCGGCGGCGCTGACCCGGATGACCGCCGCGACGGTGGTCCGCGCCCACAGCGGCAGCCCGGCCGTCGCCGAACCCGACAAGATCGAGCGCTGGGAGTGGACCGCGCTCGACCGGCTGCCCGCGGCCCTGTTCCTCCCCTCGGCCCAGGTGCTGAAGCTGTGGCGCCCCGAACTCCCCATTCCGGACGGCCCGTTCCACCGCTACGCCGTCGAGCGTCTGGCACCTCCGGGACGCCCCTGACATCATTCGGTGAGGGGGAGGGGGGTGCTCCGTGGGGACGGGCGACCGGGTGACGGTGCCACCGCCGGGCGAGGAGGCCACGCGGACCGCGCGCGAGGCCGGGCTCGGGGTGTATCTGCGGGGCTTCCGTGCGCACCACACCGAGGGCGAGCGGCGCCGGGGCGTGCCGCCCTCGGCGCTGCTGCTGCTCGGGGTGGCGGCCCTCTGGCTCCCGGTGCTGGCCACCCGGCTGGTCGGCACCTGGGCCGGGATCCTGCTGCTGGTGCCGCCGTTCGGCCTGCTCGGGCGGCTGGTGTGGCGCTACGGCAAGGTGCCCAGCGCCTCGCTGCGACCGGACGAGTACGTGTACCTGTACGAGCGGGGGCTGCTCTGTCCGGGCACCGACGGGGGCGCGCGGGCGGTGCCCTGGGGCGCGGTGACGGCGATGCACCAGGACGTCACCCGTACGTACGTCCACGGGGGGTACGCGGGGACGCGCTACGCGTACCGGCTGTCGACCGGCGGACGGCGGGCGGTGACCGTGGACGGCTTCATCAACGAGGAGACGGTGCCGAAGCCCACCGACTCGCAGATCCGCGAGCTGGCCCAGATCGTCCTGGACGAGACGGTGCGCCGGGCCCTGCCGACGGCGGTGTCGGCGCTGGAGGAGGGCGGGAGCGTGGCCTTCGGGGAGGTGGCGCTGGACGGGCGGGGCATCACGCTGCCGTCGGGGACGTCGCCGTGGGAGCGGGTGCGGCGCTGCGAGCTGCGCGGGGACGGGCTGGTCGTGGTGCGGACCGCCGGGGGCGGCCGGTGGGCGCGGGAGTCGCGGGAGATCCCCGACTTCCCGGTCTTCTGGGCCCTGGTCAAGGAGCTGGCGCCGACCGCCCGCGAACACCGTAGGTGACCGCTCTCCGCGAAGGGAGGCGCATCACTCACCGTGCGTCACCATGCGGGGCGCGGCGGAGGTGGTTAGCGTGGCCGTAGACACGTCATCGATCGGAAGAGAGTCCCGTCATGGCCTCACGCACGGAAGGCACGCCGGTCTGGACCGACGCGATGTTCACGGACATCGAGGGGGCGAAGTCGTTCTACGGCGACGTGCTCGGCTGGACCTTCGGCGAGTCCGCCTCGGAGTACGGGAACTACACCCAGGCCTACAAGGACGGCAAGGCGGTCGCGGCGGTCGTCCCGCCGATGCCCGGGCAGGACGGTGAGCAGCAGTCGGCCTGGTGTCTGTACTTCGCCTCGCCCGACGTCGAGATCACCGCGGAGAAGATCAAGGCCGCGGGCGGCACGCTGCTGATGGAGCCGATGAGGGTGGGCGACTTCGGTTCGATGTGTCTGGCGCAGGACCCGACGGGCGTGGTGTTCGGCGTCTGGCAGGCGGGCGCGCACGAGGGCTTCGAGGTGGAGGGCGAGTCCGGCAGCTACGCGTGGGCGGAGGTCTTCACCCGCGAGCCGGCCAAGGCCGACGACTTCTTCACCGCGGTCTTCGACTACAGCTCGAAGAAGATCAAGGACGAGCACATGGACTACCGGGTCTTCGACCTCGGTGCCGATCCCGTCCTGGGCCGGATGGCGATGACCGCGGAGGACTTCCCGGCCGAGATCCCCGCGTACATCCAGGTCTACTTCGCCGTCGACAACTGCGACAAGGCCGTCGAGTACGCCGAGCGGGCCGGCGGCCGGAAGGTGTTCGGGCCGATGGACAGCCCCTTCGGGCGGTTCGCGGCGATCGTGGACCCGCAGGGCGCGGCGTTCGCGGTGATCGACGCGAGGACGACGGTCGGCGAGATGCCCGAGATGGAGTGAGCCCCCCCACGGGACGCTGGTGCCCGGGACCCCGTCGGGGGGTCCCGGGCACGCGTGCTTCCGCCCGGAGGGCGGTCAGGCGCCGTCGCGGACGGCGACGATGCCGTTGAAGACGCCCACGTACGCGGTGCCGTCGGGACCGAGGGTGATCGGCGCCCAGTTGTTGTCGTAGGCGGGGCCGGTGCCGGTCAGCCGGGACCAGGAGCGCTTGCCGGTGCGGAAGTCGACGGCCGTCAGGTACCAGGCGTCGATGCCGAGCGGGTTGGGCCGCTTCTCGTAGAAGTAGAGCAGGCCGTTGGCGGTGGAGAGCTTGGGCACGGTGGAGGGCGAGCGGACGTCGCTCTCCCACACGGTGTCGCAGCCGCTGCCGTCGGCGCGGACGTCGACGCGGGTGGCGCCGCCGACGACGCTGCGGCCGAAGGTCAGCGTGGTGGGGTTCTCGTAGCCGTAGTTGTTCTCGACGACGAGGCTGTTGCCCCAGCTGATGAGCGAGTTGTCGGTGGTGGAGGCGCCGGAGCCGAAGACCGGGACCTTGCAGACGAGGCGGTCGGCCTCGGCCACGTCGGTGCCGCGCCGGTAGACCAGGACGTTCATCCGGTCGTCGGCGTTGTCGGTGATGGCGACGTACCGCGCGCCGTTCTGGCCGAAGAGGTCGGGGGTGGTGCCCGAGCCCTGGTTCACGGAGCCGGGCTTGGTGCCGGTGCCCCGGTCGTAGGTCTGGCGCCACTGGACGCGCGGGGTGCCGTCGGCGTCGGCGCGGAAGCTGTAGAGCGCGTGGTCGGTGACGATGGAGACGCCGTCCTCGGCGACGGAGAAGGAGTTCTGGATCTCCTCGCCGTCGAGCCGGATCGCGCGCAGGGCGCCGGTGGCGGGGTCGACGGTGCCGACCCGGCCGAGCCGGGTCACCCACCAGATGCGCCCGTCCCAGTCGGGCATCACGGAGGTGACGGGGTCGCAGACGCCGCTGGGGAAGAGGTTGGTCCAGCTGACGCAGTCGTGCGGGACGAGCGGGGTCAGGTCCCAGTCGTCCTCGACGACGAACTCCCATGCCCCGTCGCCCTTCTGACGGTGCGCGAGGCGCAGGACGTGCTGCCGCGAGTCGGCCAGGACGACCCGGTCGCGGTCGTCGAGGTAGAAGTAGGCGCCGCCGGAGGTGTCCTTGAAGATCTTCTCGAAGTCGAGGCGGGTGATGGCCTCGACGGTGGAGGAGCGCTGCGGCAGCTGGTACTCGGCGAGGGTGTCGAGGGTGCGCGGGTCGAGCAGTTTGAGCAGGAAGCCGTTGAAGGTGCCGCAGACGGTGACGAGCCGGCCGCCGGCGTCGAACGTGACGGTGGCGCACTCGCCGCCCAGGGCGGCGATCTTCTCGCTGGCGACCTTGGGGTCGCGGCCGAGCGGCCCGGGGAAGGGGTGGGTGCCGCTGCCGGCCGCGTCGGCGTGCATGCCGCTGCGGCCGTTGGGGGCGAGGTACGGGTGCTGGGGCGGCGCCTCGGCGGGGACCGGCCGGGCGGTGGCGGGCGCCCCCTCGTAGGAGGCGACGAGCCGGTGCCCGGGGGCGAGCGGTATCTCGTCGGCGAGGGCGACGGGTGTGGCGAGGGCGAGCGCGGTCGCGCTCACGGCGGCGATCAGCGCGAGTGCGCGGGCTCGCCGACCGGGGGGTCGGGTGGTCAATGCGGCTCCTCGGGTGCGTGCGTACGAAGGTCGCGCCGCGGTGACGCTAGGCCCGAGTGCTTGAGATGTACATGGAAAAGCGGGCCGTTTCACGCGCACTTCACGATCATGAAACGTTCCGCCGGGCGCCGGTCAGGGCCGCAGGCTGGAGACCACGTCGGCGGTGGCGGCGACCCCGTTCTGGATGCTGGGCGCCATGCTCGTGCTCGCCAGGAAGAAGCCGAGCAGCGCGCAGACCAGCGCGTGGGAGAACTTCAGACCTCCCGTGCGCAGGAAGATCACGGCCAGGATCAGCAGCAGCAGCAGTACGGAAACGGAAACGGCCATCGCGCAAACCTCCTCGCGCCGCACCGGAATTGCGGCGTTCGGCGGACAGTGTGGCGGACCGGACGATCCGGACGGCGGTATGGCGGCGCGCCCATCCGGGTGACGTTCCGGATCAGACCGTTCCCCACCGCGGCACCGGACCGTTCCCCGGCTCCGGGGTTCCGCCCCCCAGGCAGTCGGGCCACTCCACCGTGCGGTCGCACCAGCGCTCCAGGAGCACCCGGTCGTGGCCGACGGCGAGCAGCCCCGCGCCGGTCTCCGCCCGGTAGGCCTCCACCGCGCCGACCAGGGCCGCGGTCGTCGAGGCGTCGAGCATCGCGGTCATCTCGTCGCAGACCAGCCAGCGGGGCCGCAGCACCAGGGCGCGGGCCAGGCAGGCGCGCTGCAGCTGCCCGTCGCTGACCTCGTGCGGACGGCGGCCCAGCAGGTCGCCGGTGAGCCCGACGACGGGGGCGAGGGCGGCGAGGCGTTCGGGGACGAGGGAGCGCCGGCCGGTGGCGCGCAGCGGCTCGGCGATCAGGTCGGCGAGCCGCAGCCGCGGGTCGGCGGCGAGCCGGGGCTGCTGGAAGACCACCCCGATCGAGGTGCGCAGCGCGCGCGGGGCGCGGTGACGCCAGGCCCGTACCTCGGTGCCGTCGACGCGGACCCGGCCCTCGTCGGGGCGGTGCAGCAGGGCGGCGACCCGGGCCAGGGTGGACTTGCCGCAGCCGCTGGGGCCGAGCAGCCCGACCGCCTCGCCGGGGGCGACGGTCAGCGAGGCGTGCCGGAAGACCGGCGCGCGGCGCTCGTATCCGGCGGTGACGTCGTGGAGTTCAAGCATCCCGGGCTCCCCACGGGTGGTGGCAGGCGGTGGAGGCGACGAGGTCCGGCCGGACCGCGCAGGCCTCGGTGGCGCGGGCGCAGCGCGGGGCGAAGGCGCAGCCCTCCGGCAGGTCCGACAGTTCCGGCGGCAGCCCGGGGACCGGGGTGAACGCCCGCTCCGGGAGGGCGTCGAGCAGTCCCCGGGCGTAGGGGTGCCGGGGGCCGGGGCCGCCGAAGAAGCGGGCGGCGGGGGTGATCTCGACGATCCGCCCGGCGTACATGACGGCGACCCGGTCGGCGACCCGCTCGGCCGCCGCCAGGTCGTGGGTGATGAGCAGCAGGGCCTTGCCCGCGTCGGCGTGGCGGCGCAGCTCGTCGGCGGTGCGGTCGACGAGTTCCCGGTCGAGTCCGGTGGTGGGTTCGTCGGCGAGCAGCAGGGGCGCGTCGCCGATGAGGGCGAGGGCGGTGGCCGCGCGCTGGGCGAGGCCGCCGGAGAGCTCGTGCGGGTAGCGGTCGAGGTGTCCGGCGGGGAACGCGGCCCGTTCGGCGGCGGCCTCGGCCGCGGCGCGCCGGCCGCCCCGCGGGGTGGCGGTGAGGGCCCGGACGGTCTCGGTGAGATGGGCCCGTACGGTGCGCACCGGGGTGAGGTGGGCGGCGGGGCTCTGCGGGACGAGGCCGACGCGCCGGCCGCGTACCGTGCGGGCGAGGGTGCGTTCGCCGGCGGCGAGCAGGTCGGTGCCGTCGAGGAGGGCGCTGCCCTCGGTCTCGGCGTTGCCGGGGAGGAGGCCCAGCAGGGCGGAGGCGAGGACGGACTTGCCGCAGCCGCTCTCGCCGACGAGGGCCAGGCACTCCCCCGCCGCCAGGTCGAAGTCGGCGTCGGTGACGGCGGCGACGCTCCGGCCGCCGCGCATGCGGAAGCGGACGGTCAGGCCCCGGACGCTCAGCACGGCGTCCTCGGCCCGCTCGGCGGTGACGGCGGCGAGGGCCCGCGCGAGTTGCGGGTTCACGCCCCCGGCCGGTGCGGCCCGTCCGGTCACGGCGTCCCCGGTCACAGTGTCAGCTCCGATCGGCGGCGCGGGTTGAGCCGGTCGCGCCAGATCCCGGCGAGTCCGGCGATGGCGAGGGTCGGCACGATGAGCAGGAGGCCGGGGAAGAGGGTCGGCCACCAGGCCCCGGCCAGCAGCGAGGAGCGCGCGGTCTGGACGAGGCCGCCGAGGCTGGCCTGGTGGCTGGGCAGGCCGAGGCCGAGGAAGGAGAGCGCCGACTCGTGCCACATGGCGTGCGGCACCATGAGGACGGCGGCGAGGCCGGCCTGCGGCAGGACGGCGGGCAGCAGGTGCCGCACGACGACCCGCCGGCGGGAGGCGCCGCCGGAGACCGCGGCGTCCACGAAGGGCCGCCCGCGCAGCGAGAGCACCTCGGAGCGGACGATCCGGGCGGTGGAGAGCCAGTGGGTGAGCGCCACGGACACGATCACCGGCCAGACCCCGGGCCGGAACATGGCCACGATGAAGATCCCCAGCAGCAGGTGGGGCACGGAGGAGAAGGCGTCGACGATCCGCATCACGAAGCGGTCGAACCGGCCGCCCAGCGCGCCCGCGACGGCGCCGACCGCCGTCCCGATGACGGTGGCGACCAGCGCGGCGACCAGGCCGACGAGGAGCGAGACGCGCAGCCCGTAGACGCAGCGCAGGAGCAGGTCCCGGCCGAGGTCGTCGGTGCCGAACGGGTGCTCCCAGGACGGCGGCAGCAGCTTGCTCCCGAGGTCGACGGCCTGTTCGTCGAGCCGGACGAGGGGCGGCACGAGCAGGACGGCGAGGACGACGGCGCCGGTGACGAGCGCGGAGCTCCACAGCCGGGCCCGCCGGGTGCGGTCGGCGGGGGCTCCCCCGCGCGTCCGCGCCCGGGGGGTGCCCCGGCTCTCGGGTTTCCTGAGCGTGGTGTCAGCCATCGAATCCCACCCGGGGGTCGGCCAGTCCGTAGAGCAGGTCGGAGAGGAGGTTGCCGAGCAGCACGGCGGCGGTGGCCAGCACGGTGAGCGCGGCGAGCAGCGGGAAGTCGACGGAGACGGCGGCCTGCACGGTGGCGGCGGCGATGCCGGGCCAGCTGAAGACGGTCTCCACCAGGAGGGCGCCGGTGATCAGTTCGGGGACCCGGGAGCCGATCAGGGTGAGCATGGGCAGCATGCCCGAGCGCAGGGCGTGGCCGGTGAGGACGGTCCGCTCGGAGAGGCCGCGGGCGCGGGCGCCGCGCACCGGGTCCTCCTCCAGCGCGTCGCCGACGCCCTGGCGTACGTACAGGAAGAACCAGGGCAGTTGGGAGACGCCGAGGACGAGGGCGGGCAGCACCAGGTGGGTGGCGACCTGGCCGGCGGTGACGGTGTCGCTTCCGGTGTCGGTGAGTCCGCCGGCGGGCAGCGCGCCGAGCCGGAGGGCGAAGAACCAGATGGCGAGCAGGCCGAGCCAGAAGGCCGGGGCGGCTTCCAGGGTGTACGCGGCGGAGCTCACGGCCCGGTCGAGCAGGCCGCCCCGGCGGCGGCCGGCGAGGACGCCGAGGGCGGTGCCGAGGGTGACGGCGACGAGGAAGGCGGTGGCGGCGAGCAGCACGGACCAGCCGAGGCGTTCGGCGATGACGTCGGCGACGGGCTGGCGCATGGTGCCGGACTCGCCGAGGTCGCCGGTGACGGCGCCGCCGAGCCAGTCCCACCAGCGGGTGAGCAGGGGCCGGTCGACGCCGAGGTTGGCGCGCAGCTGGTCCAGGTTCTCCTGGGAGGCGGTGAGTCCGGCGGTGCCGGCGTAGGCCTTGACGGGGTCGAAGGGGGAGGCCTCGGCGACGGCGAAGACCGCGAGGGTGACGCCGAGCAGGACCGGGACGGCGGCCAGGGCGCGCCGTCCCGTCATCCGGGCCATGGCCCCCCAGGGGAGGCGGCGGCTCACGGCTTCGGCTTCCAGCCCTCGACGTTCCACCAGGGGCCGGAGGCCAGGCCGTGGTCGTGCGGCTCGACCTGGGTGGTCAGGCCGCCGGCGGCGGTGTCCCAGCGGTCGTTCACGACGTAGAGGTGGTCGATGTGGGTGAGGAAGGTGTAACCGGGGTTCCGGACCAGTTCGCGCTGGACGGTGTCGTACGCGGCGCGGCGCTTCGCCGGGTCGTTCGTGCGGCGGCCGTCCTCCAGGGCCTTGTCGACGGCCTTGTTGTCGTACCAGGCCATGTTGTTGAAGCCGTCGCCGCCGAGGGAGGAGGTGAGCAGCAGGTACTGGTCGAAGTCGGGGTCGCCGGGCGAGCCGCCGCCGGCCAGGACGGCGTCGGTCTTCATCCGGGGCTCGATGACCTCCCAGGTGCCGGCCTGGGCCTTGATCTCGATGCCGGCCTTCTTGGCGTCGGAGGCGTAGGCGAGGGCGTGGTCCTGGCGGAGCTTGTCGCCGGAGAGGTACCAGAGCGGGAAGGAGGCGCGGACGCCGTTCCTGACCCGGACGCCGTCGGGGCCGGGCTTCCAGCCGGCCGCGTCGAGGATCTTCCCGGCGGCGGCGAGGTCGTGGCGGCGCTCGGTGCCCCGGGCGAACCAGGGGCTGTCGGTGGGGACGGGCCCGTAGGCGGGCTTTCCGGCGCCTTCGAGGATCTTGTCCACCATGGCCTGGCGGTCGACGGCGACGTCGAGGGCGCGGCGGACGGCGGTGTCGCCGGTGACCGCGTGGTGGGTGGGCAGGGTGACCGTGCGGTAGTCGTAGGTGGCGGCCGCGTAGGTCTTCTTGGCCTTGTCCTGCTTGAATCCGGCGGCGAGGGCGGGCGGCAGGATGGCGCCGTCGAGGTCGCCGGCGCGCAGCCGGGTGGCGCGGACGTCGTCGTCCTTGATGACCGCCATGGTGAACTTCTTCACCGCGGGCTCGCCGCCCCAGTAGGAGGGGTTGGCCTTGAAGGTGAGCTTCTCGCCCTTGGACCAGCCGGTGAGGAGGTACGGGCCGGTGCCGATCGGGCGGGTGGTGAAGGAGCCGGTGTTGACGTCCTGGCGGCCTGCGACGTGCTCGGGGGCGATGGCGAGGACGGTGCGCTGGGCGAAGGGCGCGTAGGGGTACTTGAGGGTGAAGACGACGCTGTCCTCACCGACGGCCCGGACGTCCTTGAGCGCGTCGAGCTCGGTGCGGGAGGCGTTGTTGGTCTTCGGATCGAGCACCGTGCGGTAGGTGAAGACGACGTCCTTCGCGGTGAAGGGCTGTCCGTCGCTGAACGTCACGCCCTTGCGGAGCCGGTACGTGTACGTGAGGCCGTCGGCGCTGATCCGCGGGAGCGCGGTGGCCAGGGCGGGCCGCAGCTTCATGTCGGCGTCGAGGGCGAGCAGCCCGTCGAAGATCTTGGAGTTGCCGTCCTTGCCGTAGCCGAGCAGGGGGCTGAGGGACTCGGGTTCGTAGGCGATGCCGACGACCGCCGCGTCCTTGCCGCCGGCGCCGGAGCCCGCGGCGCCGCCGGGGGTCGAGCAGGCCGCCGCGGTGAGGGCCAGGGTTCCGGCCAGCGTCGCGGCGGCCGCGCCGCGTATGGATCGGGCGGTCATGGTGTCCACACCCCTTTTGAAGATCAACTGTTGTTGCGAACAGCTTGCAATTAAACAACAGGTAAAGGGGTGCGGACAAAGGGGCCCTCAGCAGCGCCTACGCGGGGGCCGGGAGGTCCACCAGGGCCGCGACGGCGTCCTGGTGCCGGCCGGCCGAACCCAGGGCGATGGCATCGGACTTGGCCCGCTTCAACGCCAGGTGGGCCGGATGCTCCCAGGTCATCCCGATGCCGCCGTGCAGCTGGACGCACTCCTCCGCCGCGCGTACCGCCACCTTCGAGCAGTACGCCTGGGCGACGGCCACGGTGAGCGCGGCGTCGGCGGCGCCGGTCGCGAGGGCGTCCGCGGCGGCCCGGGCCACCGCCCGGGCGCCCACCAGTTCCAGCCAGAGCTGGGCCATCCGGTGCTTGAGCGCCTGGAAGGAGCCCACCGGCCGGTTGAACTGGTGCCGCTCGCGGGTGTGCCGCACGGTCTCCTCCAGACACCACTCGGCGAGCCCGAGCTGCTCGGAGGCGAGCAGTCCGGCGCCGGCGAGCAGCCCGCTCCGGACGGCCTCGCCCGCGGCGGCGGCGTCGGCCAGCCGGGTGCCGCCGGCGCCGCCCGCGTCCACGAGGGCGAGCGGCCGGGTGAGGTCCAGCGAGGACCGCGGGGTGAGCACGGCGTCCGCCGCGTCGACGGCGTACAGGCCGTCGGCGCGCGGGACCAGGAGGACGTCGGCCGCGACGGCGTCGGCGACGGCCGGGACGGGCTCGGCGGGATCCGCGGGCCCGTCGGGACCGGCCGGTGCGGTGCCCGCCGGGCGGCCGTCGGGGGCGGTCGAGAACGGGACGGCCAGCACCGCGACGCGCTCGCCGCCCGCCAGGGCGCCGAGCAGCTCCGCGACGGGTCCGGTCTCCGCGCCGAGCGCCAGCAGCGTGGCGGTCGCCACGACCGCGCTGGTCAGGTACGGGGCCGGGGTGACCGCCCGCCCGAGCTCCTCCAGGACCACGGCGGCCTCCCGGTGGCCCGCGCCCTGGCCGCCCAGCTTCTCGGGCACCAGCAGCCCGGCGGCACCGATGCCGCCCGCGAGCGCCTCCCAGAGCCCCGGCGGATAGGGGTCCGGGGTCTCGATCCGGCCGAGCACGGTCCGCGCGTCCGCCCGGTCGGCGAGCAGCGAGCGCACGGCGGCGCGCAGGTCGTCCTCGGTCTCCGAGTACAGCAGGTCGCTCATCGCGCGAGGTCCTTCCAGGCGACGTCCTTGTCGTTGCGGGGCTCGGCGGGCAGGCCGAGGACCCGCTCGGCGACGATGTTGAGCAGCACCTCGCTCGTGCCGCCCTCGATCGAGTTGCCCTTGGAGCGCAGGTAGCGGTAGCCCGCGTCACGCCCGGTGAAGTCGACGAGATCGGGCCGGACCATCGCCCAGTCCCCGTACAACAGGCCCTCGTCGCCGAGGAGTTCCACCTCCAGGCCGCTGATGGCCTGGTTGAGGCGGGCGAAGGACAGCTTCATGGCGCTGCCCTCGGGTCCCGGCCTGCCCGCGGCGAGCTGCTGGCGCAGCCGCTCGCCGGCGAGCCGGGCGACCTCGGCGTCCACCCACAGGTCGAGCAGCCGCCGGTGCAGCTCGTGGGTGCGCAGCTCGGGCCGGGCGCGCCAGGTCGCCGCGGCCTTGCCGATCATGCCGCCCTCGCGGGGCAGGCGGGCGCCGCCGATGGAGACCCGCTCGTTCATCAGGGTGGTCTGGGCGACCCGCCAGCCGTCGCCGGCCTCGCCGAGGCGGTGGGCGTCGGGGATGCGGACGCCGGTGAGGAAGACCTCGTTGAACTCGGCCTCGCCGGTGATCTGCCGCAGCGGCCGGACCTCGACGCCGGGGTCGGTCATGTCGCAGACGAAGTAGGTGATGCCGCGGTGTTTGGGCAGCTCCGGGTCGGTGCGGGCGATGAGGATGGCCCAGCGGGCCACATGGGCGCTGGAGGTCCACACCTTCTGCCCGTCGACCACCCACGCGTCCCCGTCGCGCACGGCGCGGGTGCCGAGCGCGGCGAGGTCGGAGCCGGCGCCGGGCTCGCTGAAGAGCTGGCACCAGACCTCCTCGCCGACCCAGAGCGGCTTCAGGAAGCGCTCCTTGACCTCCTCGGAGCCGTACGCGAGGAGGGTGGGGGCGGCCATGCCGAGGCCGATGCCGATCCGGCGCGGGTCGTTGTCGGGGGCTCCGGCGGCGGCGAGTTCGGCGTCGACGACGGCCTGGAGGGAGCGCGGGGCGTCGAGTCCGCCGAGCCCGACGGGGTAGTGCACCCAGGCGAGTCCGGCGTCGAAGCGGGCCCGCAGGAAGTCGGTGCGGCCGGTGGTGGCGGGCGGGTGCTCGGCGAGCAGCCGGCGGGTGCGCTCGACGAGTTCGCCGGCGCCGGGGGGCGTGTCCGTCATGCGCGGGCTCCCGCCGGGAGGACGACGAGCCGGCCGGTGGTGACGCCCTCGGAGACCCGCTGCACGGCGTCGGCCGCGCCGTCGAAGGGGACGCGCTCGCTGACGTACGGCTTGATCAGGCCCTTGGCGGCGAGCTCGGTGAGGGTCTCGTGGCAGCGCAGGACGGCGGCCGGGTCCTTGAGGTTGTAGAGGCCCCAGTGCAGGCCCAGGATGGCGTAGTTCTTGATCAGGGCGTGGTTGAGGGCGGGGGCGGGCACGGTGCCGCTGGCGAAGCCGACGACCACGATCCGGCCCTCGAAGGCGACCAGCTTGGCGGACTGCTGGTAGGCGGCGCCGCCGACGGGGTCGTAGATCACGTCGGCGCCGCGGCCTCCGGTGGCCTCCTTGACGGCGGCGACCACGTCCTCGGCGTGCCGGTCGACGACGGTGTCGCAGCCGAGCGCGCGGGCGGCGGCCGCCTTGTCGGCGCCGCCGACCACGCCGATGACGGTGGCGCCCGCGGCCTTGCCGAGCTGCACGGCGGCGCTGCCGACACCGCCCGCGGCGGCGTGCACCAGCAGGGTCTCGCCCTCCTGGAGGGCGGCCCGGCGGTGCAGCCCGAACCAGCCGGTCTGGTAGCCGATGTGGAGCGCGGCGGCCTCCGCGTCGTCCAGGGCCTCGGGGGCCGGCAGCAGGGCGGCGGCGTCGGCCACCGCGTACTCGGCGAGGCCGCCGTGCGGGAGGGCGGGGGTGGCGATGACCCGGCGCCCGTCCTCGGTCTCCGCGCAGATCTCCACGCCCGGCGTGAAGGGCAGCGGGGGCCGCACCTGGTACTGCCCCCGGCACAGCAGCGCGTCGGGGAAGTTGATGCCGGTGGCGCGGACCTTGAGCAGCACCTGCCCGTCCCCGGGCACCGGACGGTCGGTCTCGTCGCGCTGCATCACCTCGCCCGGTTCGCCGTTCTCGTGCACTCGCCATGCCTGCATCGGGGCCTCCAGCAGCCGTCGTCGGTCCTGCGCGGTTCTTCCGGGTGGTGTCGGCATACTAAGCGGTCGCTTGGGCTGGCGGAACCAGGCCGCGCCGGAAAGTGGCGCCGTCCGCCCGCAGGGCGGGACCTTCCGGGCGCGACCCGGCTCAGGACTTCTTGGGGCGCGCCCTCACGTGCATCCGCTCCCCCTGCGGCCCGAACAGGCTCAGGAACTCCACCGGCCGGTCACCGGCGGGCCCGAACCAGTGCGGCACCCGGGTGTCGAACTCGGCGGCCTCGCCGGAGCCGAGCACCACGTCGTGGTCGCCGAGCACCAGCCGCAGGCTGCCGGAGAGCACGTACAGCCACTCGTACCCCTCGTGCACCCGCGGCTCCCCCGCCTCGGCGCCGGGCTCCTGGACCACCTTGTACGCCTGGAGCCCGCCGGGCTGGCGGGTGAGCGGGTACATGGTCCGCCCGTGCCGGACGATCGGCTTCGCCCGGACCCGGGGGTCGCCGACCGGCGGGGCGCCGACGAGCTCGTCGAGCGGCACCTGATGGGCGCGGGCGATCGGCAGCAGGAGCTCCAGGCTGGGCTTGCGCTGCCCGGATTCCAGGCGGGAGAGGGTGCTCACGGAGATGCCGGTGGTGGCGGAGAGCTCCGCCAGGGTGGCCCCGCGCTCGCGCCGGATCCGGCGCAGCCGGGGGCCGACCTCGGTCAGCACGGCGTCGATGCGGTCGTCGTCTTCGGTGGTCATGCATCCATTGCAGAAACGGCAACTTCGTTTGTCAAGCGAGCACGGTCCGCGTGACCCTCGCGGCATGGACGAGAACGAGAACGAGACGTACGAGGTCGTGGTGGTCGGCGGCGGCGCGGCGGGGCTGAGCGCCGCCCTGGTCCTCGGCCGGGCCCGGCGCCGGACCCTGGTGGTCGACGCGGGCGAGCCCCGCAACGCGCCCGCCGCGCACATGCAGGGCTACCTCACCCGGGACGGGATGAGCCCGGCCGCCTTCCTGGAGGCGGGGCGGCGGGAGATCGCGGCGTACGGGGTGGAGCGCACCGAGGGCCAGGTGACCGCCGCGGTCCCGGACGGGGACGGGGGCTTCGCGCTCGCCCTGGCGGACGGGCGCCGGCTCCGGGCCCGCCGGCTGATCGTGACGACCGGGCTCGTGGACGAGCTGCCGGAGCTGGAGGGGCTGGCCGCGCGCTGGGGCCGGGACGTCATCCACTGCCCGTACTGCCACGGCTGGGAGGTCCGCGACCGGGCCTTCGGGGTGCTGGCGCACCCGGAACTCCCGGCACACCAGGCGCTGATGGTCTCGCAGTGGTCGGCCGACGTGACCCTCTTCCTGCACACGGCCGCCGCCCCCTCCGGGCAGGACGCCGCCCGGCTGGCGGCGGCCGGGGTGACGGTGGTGACCGGCGAGGTGGCGGGGCTGGTGGTCGAGGAGGACCGGCTGACGGGCGTACGGATGGCCGACGGGCGGACCGTGGCGCGCGAGGTGCTGTTCGTGGGCCCCCGGCCGGTACCCCGCGACGGGCTGCTCGCGGCGCTGGGCGCACCGACCCGGCAGACGCCGTTCGGCGACTTCACGGCCGTGGACGAGACCGGGCGCACCGGCGTGCCGGGCGTGTGGGCGGCGGGGAACGCGATCGGCGCGCACGAGCAGGTGGTGAACGCGGCGAGCGGCGGCTACCGGGCGGGCGCCGCGGTCAACGCGGACCTGCTCCTGACCGAGCTGGACCGGAGGGCGGAGGCCGGGTCCGCGGCCTGACGGGTCTTCAGTTCTCGGGCGGGGCGCGCTATCGATACGCCATGGAGGACATGACGCACGAGGGCCTCGCGGACACCCCGGGGCTGCCCGCCCCTCCCCCGCTCGGGGCGAGCGCGCTGCCGGCGGGCACGTTCGCGGGCCGGGCGGTCGTGGTGACCGGCGGGGGTTCCGGTCTCGGCAAGGCGATCGCCGCCGAGTTCGCCCGGCTCGGCGCCGACCTGGCGATCCTGGGCCGCACGGCCGGGCGGCTGGCGGCCGCCCGCGAGGAGCTGGCGGCGGTCGCCGGGACCCGGGTGGTGACCGGGGTGTGCGACATCCGGGACCCGGAGCGGATCGCCGGGGTGCTCGACGTCTGCGAGGCGGCGCTGGACGCCCGGCCGGAGGTCCTGGTGAACTGCGCGGCGGCCAACTTCCCGGTGCCGGCGGAGGAGCTGTCCCCCAACGGCTGGCGGGCGGTGGTGGACATCACGCTCTCCGGGACCTGGTTCACGACCCGGGAGTTCGCCCGGCGGCACCTGGCGGCGGGGACCCCCGGCTCGGTCGTCAACGTCGGCGCCTCCTACGCCTGGACGGGCGGGCCCGGGTACGCGCACTCGGCGGCGGCGAAGGCCGGGGTGAAGAACCTGACGGAGACGCTGGCGGTGGAGTGGGGGCCGTACGGGATCCAGGTCAACGGCCTGGTGCCGGGGCTCATGCCGCACGAGGAGATGGTGCCCGCCGTCCGGGCCAACCTCGACCGGGCCGGACGCCCCGACCTGCGGCAGCCCGCCCTGCGGGTGGGCCGGCCGCGCGAGCTGGGCTGGGCCGCGACCTTCCTGGCCTCCCCGTACGCCCGGTTCGTCAGCGGGCACACGCTGGTGGTCGACGGCGCCAACTGGCAGCGCAGGTCGCTGGTGAACGAGCCGGTGGTGCCGGTGCGCGCCCAGTTGGGGCGCGGGCGGTTCACGGACGGGGCGGGCGCCGGCACGGACGGGGCCGGCGGCACGGGCGGTACGGGCGGTACGGGCGGGGTGCGCGAGGACTGAAGCGCGTTGGGCCGTGCGGCGGAAACCGGGGTGGCAGCGCCGCGCGGGGCGGCAGCGGGGGCGAGGATCGGCCGGGGTGGCCGGAACCGCGCCACCCGCTCCGCCTCGGCACGCCTCCCCACCCGGAAGGACGGGACTCACCCCCATGCTCGGTACGGACTTCACCACGGGCTCGCCCGACTGGCTCGACCTCGGCAGCCCCGACACCGGCGCCGCCGCCGTGTTCTACGGCCGGGTCTTCGGCTGGGACTTCGTCTCGGCCGGGCCGGAGACGGGCGGCTACGGCTTCTTCCAGCAGGACGGCAGGACCGTGGCCGCCCTCGGCCCGCTCACGGAGGAGGGCGCGGAGAGCGCCTGGACGATCTACTTCGAGACCCCGGACGCCGAGGTCACCGCCCGTGCTGCCGAGCAGGGCGGCGGCACGGTCCGGATGGCCCCGATGGACGTGATGGAGGCCGGGCGGATGGCCGCCCTGACCGACCCGGGCGGCGCCGAGTTCGCCGTCTGGGAGCCGCACGCCGTGAAGGGCCTGGAGCGGACCTCCGAGAACAACGCCCTGCTCTGGGCAGAGCTGCACGTCGCCGACCCGGAGGCCGTGCTCGGCTTCTACCGCGGCCTGTTCGGCTGGCGCTGGGCGGAGATGGAGGCGCCCGGCATGACGTACCGGGTGATCTCGACGGCGGTCGGGGACCAGCAGGACGCCTCCTTCGGCGGCGCGGCCCCGCTGCAGCCGGGTGCGGACAAGGCGCGCTGGATCCCCTACTTCGCGACGGACGACGCCGACGTGATCGCCACCTCGGTGCAGGAGAGCGGCGGCTCGGTGCTGATGCCGCCCGCGGACGTCCCGGACGTCGGCCGGATCGCCTGGCTCGCGGACCCGTTCGGGGCCCCCTTCGCCGTCCTCAAGCCCGCCCCCACCATGTGACTCAGCGGCCCTCGAAGCGGGGCGGTCTGCGGGCCGCCTTCGCCGCGTAGCCCTCGCGGGCGTCCTCCGAGGTGAGGGTGAGCGCGGCGGCGAACGCGGTCCGGTCGAGGGCGTCGGCGAGGCCCCGGTCGGCGAAGGCGTCGATGCTGCGCTTCACCGCCCGGACCGCGAGCGGGGCGTTCGCCGCGATGGCGGCGGCCGTCTCGTACGCGGTCTCCGCCAGCTCCCCGGGGGCGGTGACGCGCTGGACCAGGCCGAGGCGTTCGGCGGTGGCGGCGTCGATCCTCCGGCCGGTGAGCGCCAGGTACTTCGCCCAGCCCGCGCCCGCCTCGCGGGCGATCCGCAGGTCGCCGCCCGCGTCCACGGCGACGCCGACGCCGGTCTCGGGGAGGGCGAAGACGGCGTCGTCGGCGGCGAGGCGGATGTCGGCCATGAGGGCGAGTTCGAAGCCGAAGCCGAGGCAGTAGCCCTGGACGGCGGCCACGACGGGCTGGGGCAGCCGGGCGAAGGCGGCGAAGCGCTCGTGGGCCCAGCGGACGCCCTCGGCGTAGTTCTCGGTGCGCTCGGCCGCCGAGCGTCCGGTGATGGCCCCGCCGGGGGCGGTGACGTCGATCCCGGCGCAGAACGCCCGCCCCTCGGCCCGCAGCAGCACGGCCCGCACCCGCTCGTCGAAGCGGATCCGGTCCGCGATCAGGCCGAGCTGGCGGCTGGCCTCCCAGCTCCAGCCGTTGAGCTTCTCGGGACGGCACAGGGTGACCGTCGCGATGCCGTCCCCGACCCTGAGGGTGAGCCGTTCCTCGCCCTCCGGGACCGTCTGGTCGAGCGTGTCGATCACCGCACCGCCCCCGCTTCCTGACTGTCCGTCAGTTGACTTCCAGGGGCGGAGCCTAGCGTCCGCCCCCTACCGGGGGAACACCTCGAACGCCACCGCCGGGCGGCCCCCGAAGCGCTCCGAGGCGCGGCCCGTCGACATGGCCACGAAGTCGCGGCAGTACGCGTCGGGGTCCTCGTCGGTGAGCGCCTCGATGTAGGTGCGGTGGGCGAGCAGCGAGCGGGTGGCGCGCTCCAGGCCCGGGCCCGCGTCGACCGCGTGGGTCGGGAGGTTGGAGCCGGCGACCGCGACCCAGCGCACCCCGTTCCACGGCGCGAGGCCCTGTTCCGTCAGCTCGGGGAAGATCCAGCGGTTGCCCGCGTCGGCCGCCGCGTCCAGGGTGGCCCGGCCGACGGCCAGGTGGTCGGGGGTGTTCCAGGCACCGCCGGGCTCCGGGCCCCAGGTGTCGCGGTGGTTGAGGGTGAGGACGAGCTCGGGGCGGTGGCGGCGGATCGCGGCGGCGATGTCGCGGCGCAGCCCGAGCCCGTACTCGATCACGCCGTCCCGGTGGTCCAGGAACTCCACCGTCCGCACGCCCACCACCGCCGCGCTGTCCCGCTGCTCGCGCTCGCGCAGCGGGGCGCAGACGGCCGGTTCGAGGCCGTCGATGCCCGCCTCGCCGCGGCTGGCGAGCACGTACACGACCTCCTTGCCCGCGTCGGTCCAGCCCGCGACGGCGGCGGCGCAGCCGTACTCCAGGTCGTCCGGGTGGGCGACGACGGCGAGGGCGCGCTGCCAGTCGGAGGGCATCTCTTCCAGTTGCGGCGGGGTCTGCCCGGCGGTGTCGATCATGGGCGCAGGATACGGCCCGGACCCTTCCGCCGGGCAGGGGCACGGCGGTTCAGCGGGCTCCGGCGAGGATCACCGAGCGGGTGAGGTGGCGGGGACGGTCGGGGTTGAGGCCGCGCCGGTCCGCGAGGGCGACGGCGAGGCGCTGGGCGCGCACGAGGGCGGCGACCGGGTCGACGGCGTCGGCGATGAACCGGGCCCCGGTGGAGGCGACTTCGTCGGCGAGGCCGGGCGGCACGGGGCCGAGGCACCAGACCAGGCTGCCGGGGTCGCTGATGCCGATCGGCCCGTGCCGGTACTCCATCGCCGGGTACGACTCGGTCCAGGCGCGGGCCGCCCCGCGGAGCTTGAGCGCCGCCTCGTCGGCGAGGCCGACGGTCCAGCCGGTGCCGAGGAAGGTGAACTGGCCGTGCCGCGTCCAGCTGGCGGGCAGCGGCTCGTACAGGGCCAGTTCGGCGTCGACGACCGAGGGGCCGAGGTCGACGCCGAGGCCGGCCCGGAGCAGTTGGAGCGCGGTGGTGGCGAACCGGGTCTGCACCACGGAGCGTTCGTCGGCGAAGCCGAGGTCGAGGACGGCGTCGGCGAGGCGGGCGGCCGGGCTGCCGGGCACCCCGGTGAGGACGAGGGTCGGGGTGCGTCCGGCGGCCCGGGCGAGCAGTTCGGCCACCTCGGTCGTGGTGCCCGAGCGGGTGAGCGCGACGATCCGGTCGTACTCCCGGCCGAGCGGGGTCGGGTCGGAGGCCGGGAAGGCGTCGGTCTCTCCCCCGCCGAGGGACTCCCGCAGGGCGGCGTAGGCGCGGGCGATGAAGTACGAGGTGCCGCAGCCGACGACGGCGACCCGTTCGCCGGTCCGGGGCAGCAGGGCGGTCCGTGCCTCGGCGATCTCGGCGGCACGCCGCCAGCAGTGCGGCTGGCTGGCGATCTCGATGTCCACGTGGGTGGTCATGCGCGTCCTCTCGGGGCCTGGTCCCGGATCGGACGCCGGGGCTCGAACGGTGTTCTACCCGGGCTGACGATAGCGAACAATGAGCAATCGGTGCGCAAAACTTGGACTTTCATGCGCGACCTGCCGAGCAATCACTCAACCTCGCGCACTCCGTGGCGCCCCGCACGAGGCCCTCACGACCAGGCGGGGCCGCAGCTGCACCTGGTGGAGCGGGGCGGCGTCGCCCTCCGCGAGCCGGCGCAGCAGGATCTGCGCGGCCAGCCCGCCGAGCTGGAACTTCGGCGGGGAGACGGCCGTCAGCGGGGTCTCGGCCACGTCCGCGAACTCGTTGTCGTAGCTGATCAGCGCCAGGTCCTCGGGGACCCGCAGCCCTGCCCGGCGGGCGGCGGCCAGGACGAGCGCGGCCTCGCGGTCGCCGAAGCAGAGCGCCGCGGTGACCCCGGCGGCCCGCAGCGCGGCCAGTGCCCGGTCGGCGCGGCCGGCGTCCCACTCCGTCATCGCCCCGCTCTCCCGGCACGGCGCGGGCAGCCCCAGGTCGGCCACTGCGCGGGCGAAGCCGGACTCGACGGGCGCCGTGGTCGGCGCGTCGGAGCGCACCACGAGCCCGAGCCTGCGGTGCCCGAGCCCCCGCAGGTGCCGCACGGCGTCGTAGGCGCCGCCCTCGTGGTCGGTGCAGACGTGCTCGGTGGGGTCGCCCGGGCCGTGGGCGGCGAGCCGCCGCTCGACCAGGACGACCGGCACGGGCAGGGCCAGGAGCTCCTCGGCGCGCCGCCCCGGATCGGCCGCGGTGTGCAGGGAGGGGACGAGCAGCAGCCCGTGCACCCCGGCGGCCAGCAGCCGGCCGACGGCGGCGTCCTCCTCGGCCCGGTCGTAGCGGGAGCAGGCGAGGACCAGCCTGGCTCCGGCCGCGGCGAGCTCCTTCTCGATGCCCTGGAGGACCCGCGGATAGTAGAAGGACGTGTCGGGCACGAGGACGCCGACCACGCGCCGGCCGGCCCGCTCCTCCTCGGCGCGGTGGGCGGCGAAGGTGCCCGCGCCCTGGCGCCGCCGGACCAGGCCGAGGGCGACGAGGTCCTCGTACGCCCGGCGGACCGTGGTCACGGAGACGCCGGTCTCGGCGGCGAGGGCGCGTTCGGTGGGGAGCTTGCTGCCGGGCGGCCAGGTCCCGTCGAGCAGGCCCCGGCGCAACTGGGCCGTCAGGGCACGGAACTTCAGCTCGCGCCCGGACGCCGGGATCTCGCCGTGTGCCACCGGGCCCCCTGGTGCTCGCCTCGCCGATCGGTGCGCGGCGCATCCTATCCCCGCGCGGCGCGCGGGCCGGGGCTCAGAGTTCGCCGCGGGCGAGGGCGAGCAGCCGGTCCAGGACGCGCGGGCCGCCGGCCCGCACCCCGTCGTGCTCGAACTCGTCGGTGACCCAGGTGCGCAGCCCACGGATGGCGCGCGCGGTCTCCAGGGAGTGGGCGGTGTCCACGTACATGTCGTCGTGGTAGACGGCGGCGGCGACCGGGACCTCGTTGGCGGCGAGCCGCGCGGGGTTGTAGAGCGGGGTCCAGTCGGTGCGGGCGGCGAGGAGAGCGGCGGTCTCGCGCAGCGGGCGCAGGGCCGGGTCGACGTCGAAGTGCCAGGGGTGGATCGTCTCGCCGGTGAAGAGCAGCGGCGCGTCGCCCGCGAGCGTCCGCGCCGCGTCGAACTCGGGGAACTCGGCCCGTACGCGTTCGGCGGCCCAGTCGGTCGGGCCCTGCCCCTGGGCGTAGATGGCCTCGTGCAGCAGGGCGTAGAGCGGGTGGCCCGCGAACGAGAGGTGGCTCTGGACGGCTTCGAGGAAGGCGTCGGACAGGGCGGGGCCCGCGGGGGTGGGGACGAAGGCGTCCTCCAGGAGCAGATGGAGCTGGTGGGTGCCGTCGCCGCCGCCGAGCAGGATGCCGAGGGACTGGAAGGCCTCGGGGGTCAGCGTTCCGCCGCCGGGCAGCGTGACCTCGTGCTCGGCGAGGTGGGCGGCGATCCGGCGGGCCCGCTCGACGTCGTCGGGATAACGGGCGTAGTGGGCCTCGTTCTTGCGCCGGACGCGCGGGTGGGCGGCCCGGTAGACCTCGTCGGCGGTGGCCGTGAGGGAGGGCAGCCCGCCGGTGATGAGGACGGTCTCCAGGCCCTCGGGTGCGGCGCCGAGGTAGTGGGTGGCGCAGAAGCCGCCGAAGCTCTGGCCGAGGACGGTCCAGGGGGCGCCGCCGGTCAGTTGACGGCGGATCAGCTCACAGTCCTTGACGATGGAGTCGGCCCGGAAGTGCGCGAGGTAGTCGGCCTGTTCGCGCGGGGTGCCGCGGAGCGGCAGGGTCTGCCGGTTGGCGGGGGTGGAGGCGCCGGTGCCGCGCTGGTCGAGGAGGAGCACCCGGAACTCCCGCACGGCCCGGCCGAGCCAGGCCTGCGGCCCGATGAAGCGCCGGGCGCCGAAGCCGGGCCCGCCCTCCAGGTAGACCAGCCAGGGCAGGTCCGCCCCGGCGGCCCCGGTCGCCCGCGACGACCTCGCGTCCGTGGATCTCGATGCGTTCGCCGTCGGGGGCGGAGTGGTCGAGCGGGACGTCGAAGCGGTGGTCGGTGAGGACGAGTCCGGGCTGCCGGAAGGTGGACACCTGGCTGTTCCTGTTCGTGCGGGTCGGTGCTGGTGCTCGCGCGCGGCGGCGCAGGGGTGCGGTCAGGGGGCGATGGGCAGCCGGCGCTTGTGGTCGGTCAGCTCGTAGCGGCGCGCGATGGCGGCGAAGGCGGCCTCGCCGACCGGCTTGCCCTCCAGGAAGTCGTCGATCTCGTCGTAGGTCACGCCGAGGGCGTCCTCGTCGGGCTTCCCCGGGTCGAGGGTCTCCAGGTCGGCGGTGGGGGTCTTCCAGACCAGCTCGGCCGGGGCGCCGAGCTCGGCGGCCACGGCGCGGACCCGGCGCTTGGTGAGGCCGGTCAGCGGGACGAGGTCGGCGGCGCCGTCGCCGTACTTGGTGAAGAAGCCGGAGACCGCCTCGGCGGCGTGGTCGGTGCCGACGACCAGGCCGTTGTGGGCGCCCGCGACCGCGTACTGGGCGATCATCCGCTGCCGGGCCTTGATGTTGCCGTGCACGAAGTCCTGGTGGTGCGCGTCGCGGAAGGCGATCCCGGCGGCCGAGGTGGCCTCCAGGGCGGCGTCGGAGGCCGGCTTGATGTCCCACGGTCAGGACCTCGTCGGCGCGGATGAAGCCGAGGGCGAGCTGGGCGTCGCGCTCGTCGGCCTGGACGCCGTAGGGCAGCCGCATGGCGTAGAAGACGGCCTGGTGGCCGGCTGCGCGGGCGCGCTCGACGGCGAGCTGGCAGAGCCGTCCGGCGGTGGTGGAGTCGACGCCGCCGCTGATGCCGAGGACCAGGGAGCCCAGACCGGTGGAGGTGAGGCGCTCGGCGAGGAAGGCCACCCGGCGCTCGATCTCCGCGCGCGGGTCGAAGGTCTCGCCGACCTCGAGCTCACGGGCGATCCGCTGCTGCAGGGCGGTGGTCTCCGGGTCGGTCACGGGATGCTCCTCGGTCGTGCGTGGTGTACGTGGCGTCCGCGTCCGACTCTATGCGCCCCGCCCGACGCCTGTCGCCCGCCCGGGCCCCGGGCCCCGGGTCGGCACGGAGGGGCGGGGCGGGCGGGGCGGCCCGTGCGGGTGCGGCGGGACGGCCGGGGCGGCCGGGCGGGCCGGGGTCGGGGCGGGACGGGGTGGGGGCGAGGTGGGCAGGACGGGCCGGACGGCCAGGGCAGGCGGACTTTCCGGAGGCGACCTAGGTGACGCAGAGCACCTCGACCCGCTGCACCAGGTTGTTGCCGAAGCCGCCCCGGTTCCAGGGAGCCGTGAGCGGCTGGGTGTGCCCGGCGGCGTCGGTGGCGCGGACGGTGAGCAGGTGCGCGCCCGGGGCCGCCGTCCAGCTCGTGCGCCATCCGGCCCAGGCCCAGGGCCGCTCCGGGTCGGCGGTCACCTCGGCGTCGGTCCAGCTGCGCTCCCCGTCGTGCTGAGCTCCACGCGGGTCACCGGCGCGTGCCCGGACCAGGCCCGGCCGGCCAGCGGGACGGGGCCGGGGTGGACGACCCGGGTGCGGGACATGAAGTCGGGGAAGCCGGGCGGGATCATCAGGGCCCGGGGCGCGATGACGTCCACGGGGGCGCCGGGCTCGTCGGGCCCTGCCGGTAGCGGTAGGCGACGGCCTGCTGGAAGCCGGTGAACGGGTGCGTGAGGGTGACGTCGCGCAGCCACTTCACCGAGGCCATGCCGTACCAGCCGGGCACGACCAGGCGCAGCGGATGCCCGTGCTGGGTGCGGCAGCGGGGCGCCGTTCATGGCGTAGGCGACGAGCACGCCGCGGTCCGGGTCGGCGGCGTGCGGGAGCGGCAGGCTGCGCCGGTAGTCCTGTTCGGTGCCGCGCTCGACCCCGTGGTCGGCGCCGGTGAGACGGCCTCGACGGCGCCGTCGGCGGGGCCCGCCTCGGCGAGCAGGGCGGCCAGCGGGACACCGGTCCAGTCGGCGGTCCCGACGGCCTCGACGAGCCAGGGCTGGCTGACCGGGCGGGGGCTGCGGCGGGCCCGGCCGTTGCCCGCGCACTCCAGGGTGACCCGGTGGGTGACGGCCGGCCGCCGCGCGCAGCTCCGCGACGCCGAGGCGCGAGCGGGCGGCGCACCAGGCCGCCGACGGTGAGCCGCCAGTCCCCGGCGTCGGCGGCCGGGATGTCGTAGTGGACCAGGACGTAGTGCAGACCGGGCGGGGTGGTGTCGTAGCGCAGCGCTTCGAGCGGCAGTCCGTGGTTGCGGGCCGCCAGGGCCAGCTCGGCCGTGCCGATGCCCTCGTCGGGTCCGGCGACCCGGCCCGGCGCGCTGACCTCGCCGACCCGCGGCGTACCGCCCGTACCGGCTGTGCCGTCCATGGCATCCATGGTGCGCCGCCGCTCCGCCCCCG